>JAKDNE010000003.1 GCA_030451965.1 Brachybacterium sp.
CGACGGCATCGAGGTGTTCACCGGGCTGCAGATCCCGGGCATCCTCGATGACCTCTATGCGGACGAGGCCGCCGGGCAATCGCTCGGGGTGAGCATGAGAGACGGCGCGCCGAGCCTCGCGCTGTGGGCGCCGACCGCGAAGACGGTGACGCTGCAGCTGCACGGCCCGGCCGAGGAGGCCGCTGGCCCGTCGGCCGCCCGCGCCGCGGCGACGGAGGTCGCGATGGAGCGCGGCCCCGGCGGGGTGTGGACCGTCATCGGCGAGAGCGACTGGCTCGACCAGGCCTTTACCTTCGCCGTCGAGGTGTTCGTGCCTGAGCTCGGCGAGGTGACGACCAACACCGTCACCGACCCGTACTCCGTGGGGCTGACCCTGAACTCGCAGCACTCGGTGATCCTGGATCTCTCGGAACCGCGCTGGGCACCGGAAGTGTGGACCGACACCCCGGCCCTCGTCGTCGAGCAGTTCGCGGACCAGACCATCTACGAGCTGCACCTGCGGGACTTCTCCGCCGGTGACGAGGCGCTGCCCGCAGAGCTGCGCGGCACCTACGCCGCGTTCGGCCATCCGGACTCGACCGGCACGGCTCGCCTGGAGGAGTTCGCAGACGCCGGCATGACCACGGTGCATCTGCTGCCCACCTTCGACATCGCCACCATCGAGGAGGACCGGGCCGCGCAGGTCGAGCCCGAGATCCCGGCAGAGGCCGGACCGGCATCGAGCGAGCAGCAGGCCGCGGTGAGCGCCGTCGCGGACCAGGACGCGTACAACTGGGGCTACGACCCGCTGCACTTTATGAGCCCCGAGGGCTCCTACGCGACCGATGGCCACCAGATCGGTGGCGAGCGCACCAGGGAGTTCCGCTCCATGGTGGGCGAGCTGCACGACATGGGCATGCAGGTGGTGCTGGATCAGGTGTACAACCACACCGCGGCGCACGGCCAGGCGTCGACGTCCGTGCTGGACCGGATCGTACCGGGTTACTACCACCGGCTCAGCCTCGAGGGCATGGTCGAGAACTCCACCTGCTGCTCGAACATCGCCACCGAGCACGCGATGGGCGAGAAGATCATGGTGGACTCCACCGTGCTGTGGGCCCGCGAGTACGGGGTCGACGGCTTCCGCTTCGACCTCATGGGCCACCACAGCGCGGACAACATGCTCGCCGTCCGCGAGGCGCTGGATGGCCTCACCCTCGAGGCGGACGGGGTGGAGGGGAAGAGCATCTACCTCTACGGCGAGGGCTGGGACTTCGGCGAGGTCGCCGGCAACGCCCGGTTCACCCAGGCCACGCAGGGCCAGCTGGGCGGCACCTCGATCGGCACCTTCAACGACCGCCTGCGAGACGCCGTCCACGGCGGCAGCCCCTTCGACACCGACAAGCGCACCGCGCAGGGCTTCGGCAACGGGCTCGCGACGATGCCGAACGGGTTCTCGGAGGTCGGCCCGCAGGAGCAGCGCAGCGATCTGCTGCACCGCACCGATCTGATCCGGATCGGGATGGCCGGCAACCTCGCCGAGTACGAGCTGCTGGCCTCCAGCGGAGAGGTGGTGCGCGGCGACGAGCTGGACTACAACGGTGCCCCGGCCGGGTACGCCACCCGTCCCGAGGAGACGGTGAACTACGTCGACGCGCACGACAACGAAGCGCTGTGGGACATGAATGTGTGGAAGCTCCCGCAGGACGCCCCGATGGATGTGCGGGTACGGATGAACACGCTGTCCCTGGCCACGGTGACGCTGGGTCAGTCCCCCGCGTTCTGGGCGGGCGGCACCGATCTGCTGCGCTCGAAGTCGATGGACCGCGACAGCTACGACTCCGGCGACCACTACAACGTGATCGACTGGACGCAGCAGACGAACGGCTTCGGCAACGGCCTGCCGCCGAAGGAGAAGAACGGCGAGGCCTGGGATCTCATGGCGGTGATGCTCGAGGATCCCGCGAAGACTCCGACCCCTGAAGACATCTCCCTCAGCAGCGACATCACCCTGGACCTGCTGCGCCTGCGCTCCTCCTCGGACCTGTTCACCCTCGGTGACGCGGACCTGATCCGCCAGAAGGTGAGCTTCCCGAATGCGGGGCCGGAGGCGACGGCGGGACTGCTGGTGATGCGGATCGACGACACCGTCGGCACCGACGTCGACCCGTCGCTGGACGGTGTGGTGACCGTGTTCAATGCCTCCGGCGAGCCGATCACCGAGGCGATCGAGTCCATGGCGGGACTCGGCTACGAGCTGCACGAGGTGCAGGCGAGCGGCGCCGACGACATCGTCAAGGGTGCGAGCTGGGATGCCGGGACCGGGACGGTGACCGTGCCCGCGCAGACCGTCGCGGTGTTCGTGGCCCCGCAGGCCGGATCGCGTCGGGTCCGCCGTCGGTGGCGGATCTCGCCGGAGGCCGCGTAGCGTTCACGCATGATCACGTCAGTCGCCTCCGCCATCCTCTACGTCAGCGATCAGGACACAGCCCTGGAGTTCTACCGAGACACCCTGGGCTTCGAGGTCATCATGGACGCCGATATGGACGAGGGGTCTCGGTGGCTCGAGGTGAAGCCCTCAGGCGCGCAGACCTCCATCGTGCTGGCTGCCGCGGAGGCCTTCGACAAGCGACCCGGTGAGGGCGCGTTCCTGACGTTCGCCGCTGACGATGTGGCAGCGACCGTCGAGCAGTTCAGGGCGCGTGGTGCCACGACGTCCGACGTGACCCGCGAGCCATGGGGGACCTACGCGACGGTGGATGCACCTGACGGGCACAAGCTCCAGTTCAACGAGCGCCCTCAGAACTGACCCAGCGGGGTCCACGTGTCCGGAGCGCGCCGCCGGATTCCACCGTCGGGAGCGCCCGCGACCCTCACCGCAGCACGGAGCTCAGCAGCAGGCTGGTCTCGCTGTTGACGACCCCGTCGATCGAGCGGAGCCGGCGCAGCACGTCATCGAAGGCGGGCAGGTCGGTGCACGCGATCTCGGCGACCAGGTCCCAGCCGCCGTTGGTGGTGTGCAGGGTCTGGATCTCCGGGAACCCGCGCAGGTGCGCGATCACGCGATCGGTGCTGCGGCCCTCGACCTCGATGAACGAGGTGGCGCGCACGGTCGAGGCCTCGGCGTAGTCCCGCACCCGCACGGTGAAGCCGACGATCACCCCGGCGGCGGTGAGCTTGTCGATCCGGCTGGTGATCGTCGCCCGGGACACCCCCAGCCGGGTGGCGAGCGTGGCGATCGGGGCCCGGCCGTCGTTGCGCAGGGCGGCGAGCAGTCTTTCGTCGAGGTCTGTCAGGCGCTCCATACGCATCATGCTAATCCCGGCTATACAGAAAGCACATGCGCTTGACAGAAGTTCGGCGTTTTCGCCATTTCGCCTGCCATCTGCGAACTCTAGGCTGAGAGGTATCAGCGCCGGAGCTCCCCGTCCGGCCCCGCACCCAGGAGGCGAGACGATGACCCAGCTGCTCGATGTGGCGAACATGGCCCGGTGGATCCGGCGCGACGGCGCGGAGAAGATCCTGGTGCGCATGACCGAGTACCTGGAGCAGGACTTCCGCCGCTGGGAGAAGTTCGACAAGACCCCGCGGATCGCCAATCACACCCCGCTCGGCGTGATCGAGCTGATGCCCACCTCGGACGGTGAGCTGTACTCCTTCAAGTACGTCAACGGCCACCCCTCGAACCCGGCCCGCGGCTTCCAGACCGTCACCGCCTTCGGGGTGCTCGCCGACGTCGACAACGGCTACCCCACGTTCCTCGCGGAGATGACCCTGCTGACCGCGCTGCGCACCGCCGCCGCCTCCGCGATGGCCGCGAAGATGCTGGCCCGCCCGGACTCCCGCACCCTGGCCCTGATCGGGGCAGGGTCGCAGTCCGAGTTCCAGGCGATGGCCTTCCGCGGCGTGCTCGGCATCGAGGACCTGCGGGTCTTCGACATCGACCCCGACGCGATCGAGAAGGTGCGCCGGAACCTGGAGCCGCTCGGCTTCCGGGTCCACGCCGCGACCTCGGTCGACGATGCGGTGGCAGGCGCGGACATCATCACCACCTGCACCGCGGACAAGGCCGAGAACACCATCCTGGACGTCTCCCAGGTGCGTCCCGGGGTGCATCTGAACGCGATCGGTGGCGACTGCCCCGGCAAGACCGAGCTGGACGCCCGGATCCTCGAGCAGGCCGGAGTGTTCGTCGAGTTCACGCCGCAGACCCGCATCGAGGGCGAGATCCAGCAGATGGCCCCGGACTTCCCCGTCACCGAGCTGTGGGAGGTCCTCACCGGTGCCGCCGCGGGGCGCACCGGCCCCGAGCAGATCACCCTGTTCGACTCCGTCGGCTTCGCGATCTCCGACTTCGCCGCGCTGCGCTGCGCCCGGGATGCCACCGCCGACAGCGCCCTGCAGGACGAGGTGGATCTGGTGGCCCAGCCCGACGATCCCAAGGACCTGTTCTCCCTGGTGGACGTCCTGGCGCCGGTGAGCTGAGATGACCGGGCAGGCGCCTTCGCACGTCGTCCTCGTCCGCCCCCACCACTTCCACCCGAACCCGCAGACGGCGGTCGACAACGCCTTCCAGCATCTCCTCGACGCCCCTGCCGAGGAGATCGCGAGCCGGGCGGCAGCGGAGGTGACGGGTCTGGCCGAGGTGCTGGACGCCGCCGGGGTGGGGGTCACCGTCGTCGACGACGAGGGCACCGCGACTCCCGACAGCGTGTTCCCCAACAACTGGCTGTCCACGCACGGGGACGGCACCCTCGCCCTGTACCCGATGTACGCCGTGAACCGTCGGACGGAGCGACGTGATGACGTCGTCGAGCACCTCCGCGAGCACTTCACCGTGCAGCGGGTGATCGACTACTCGGGCGCCGAGCAGGAGGACCGGTTCCTCGAGGGCACCGGAGCGATGGTGCTGGATCATGTCGCGCGCATCGCCTATGCCTGCCGCTCCCGTCGGGCGGACCCGGAGCTGTTCAGGGCGGCCTGCACCGACCTCGGGTACGAGCCGGTGCTGTTCGATGCGTCCGACGCCGCCGGGGTGCCCGTCTACCACACGAACGTGCTGATGAGCGTGGGGACCGAGGTCGCGCTGGTGGGTGCGGAGATGATCCGGGATCCCGCCCGACGGGCCCAGGTGCTGGACTCGCTGCGGGGCAGCGGCCGAGAGGTCGTGGAGCTCTCCGAGGCCCAGGTGCACGGCTTCCTCGGCAACTGCCTCGAGGTGCTCGGACGGGAGGGCCGGTTCCTGGTGATGTCGACGCAGGCCGCCGCGCAGCTCACCACCGGCCAGCGGCGTCAGATCGAGCGCTCCTGCCGGATCCTCACCGTGCCCGTGCCCACGATCGAGGCGGCCGGCGGCTCGGTGCGCTGCATGCTCGCCGGGATCCACCTGCCTCAGCCGCAGGCAGAGGTCTCGACCCAGCTGCCCAGCTCGATCCCGAACCCCCGCGCCACGGTGGCGCCGGCCGCGGTGTAGACGTACCTCCCCGCACCGTTGCCCAGCCGCTGTGCGAGGGGTACGGTCGGCTCAGCTGTGACGCGAGCGACAACGAGGTGGATCGTGATCAACGCACGCCCTTCCGCACCGACCCCCGTGAGCACGTCCGGATGACCGCCACCCGCTGGTCGCCGACGGATTCCGCCTACCAGGCGCGACTGCTGCGCGCCCATGAGGACCTGCGGGCGGACGCCGAGCTGCGCAGCGACGGGAGCCTGATCCGCCCGCCGGTGCTCGCCTCGTGGCGCCGATCGCTCGCGGCCCTGCCCGCCGGCACCGCCCGCACCGGAGTCGCGCTCGAGGGCGGGAGCCTCACCGACGCGCGCCGAAGCCACCTGTTCTCCGTCGTGCTGCCGCTGCTGCGCTCCCGGCTGATCGACCCGGCCGTCGAGGCCGGGCTGATGGTCGCCCTCGGTGATGCGGACGGACGGCTGCTGTGGGTCGAGGGCAGGCCCCAGCTGATCTCGCGCGCAGATGACATGGGCTTCGCCGCCGGCGCCGACTGGTCCGAATCCGTCATGGGCACCTCCGCCCCCGCTCTCGCCCTGACCACCGCGTCCTCGATGCAGGTGGTCGGCGCCGAGCACTTCCACGAGGCCGTGCACCCCTGGAGCTGCAGCGCGGTCCCGGTGCTGCACCCGCACACCCGCGAGACCCTCGGTGTCCTGGACGTCACCGGCAGCGCCGACGCAGTCTCCCCGCTGGGGCTTCCGCTGCGCGAGGCCACTGCCCGGGCGGTGCAGGAAGAGCTGCGCTCACGGCTGCCCGTCGGTGCCGCGGAGCACGCAGGGACCACCACCTCTCGGCCACGGATCCTCCCCCGCTCCCCCGCCGCCCCGGCGGATCTGCTGCTCACCGGGCGCCGCACCCCGCTGCTGCGCCAGGGATCCCGCAGCATCGAGCTCAGCGGCCGGCACGCCGAGCTGCTCACCCTGCTGCACCTGAACCTGGACGGCATCAGCGGCGGCGAGCTGGCGGAGCAGCTGCACGGGAGCACGACCGCCGAGGGCACGGTGCGCGCGGAGATCGTGCGGCTGCGCAAGGTGCTCTCCACCGTCCCCGGCCTGGAGATCGCCTCGCGTCCGTACCGTCTGCTGGGGCCGGTCCACAGCGATCTGCAGCGCACCCGAGCAGCCCTCGACCGCGGTGACGTGGCCGCCGCCCTCGCTCACTTCTCCGGTGACCTGCTGCCGGGTTCGGAGGCTCCGGCGATCCGCCGGTGGGGCCGACGAGTGGGGATCCACCTGCGCGAACTGCTGCTCGAGAGAGGCACCACCGCCCAGCTGTGGCGCTACGCGCAGCGGCCCGAGGCGGAGGACGACCTCGAGGTGCTGAGGGCGATCCTCGAACTCGCGCCGGCCGATGCCCCGGAGCGATCGGCCGCGGCCGCGCGGGCCCACGCCCTGCACGGGGAGAGCGACTGACACCGCCGGAACCGCGCAACGTCCATGCAACGTGTCCTGGGTTACGGTGCGGAGCATCCGACGTCGTCGTCGGCTCCGCACCGCAGCGAAAGGAACGCCATGACTGTCTACGCACGCCCCGGCACCGAGGGCGCGAAGGTCAGCTTCAAGCCCCGCTACGAGAACTTCATCGGCGGCCAGTGGGTCCCGCCCGTCAAGGGCGAGTACTTCGAGAACCCGACCCCGGTGACCGGCCAGGTCTTCACCGAGGTGGCCCGCTCCACCGCGGACGACATCGAGAAGGCGCTCGATGCCGCCCATGCCGCCGCCCCCGACTGGGGCACGACCTCCGTCGCCGAGCGCGCGGTGATCCTGGGCAAGATCGCCGATCGCATCGAGGACAACCTCGAGATGCTCGCCGTCGCCGAGAGCTGGGACAACGGCAAGGCGATCCGCGAATGCCTGAACGCGGACCTGCCGCTGGCGGCGGACCACTTCCGCTACTTCGCCGGCGCGATCCGGGCGCAGGAAGGGGCGCTCTCCCAGATCGACAACGACACCGTCGCCTACCACTTCCATGAGCCGCTCGGCGTGGTCGGGCAGATCATCCCCTGGAACTTCCCGATCCTGATGGCGGTCTGGAAGCTGGCCCCCGCGCTCGCAGCCGGCAACTGCGTGGTGCTCAAGCCCGCCGAGCAGACCCCCGCCTCGATCCTGGTGCTCGCCGAGCTGATCGGTGACCTGCTGCCGGACGGTGTGCTGAACATCGTGGGCGGCTTCGGCGTCGAGGCCGGCAAGCCGCTCGCCTCGAACAAGCGGATCGCGAAGATCGCGTTCACCGGCGAGACCACCACCGGTCGCCTGATCATGCAGTACGCCTCACAGAACCTCATCCCGGTGACGCTGGAGCTGGGTGGCAAGAGCCCGAACCTCTTCTTCGAGGACATCGCGGCGCAGAAGGACAGCTTCTACGACAAGGCACTCGAGGGCTTCGCGATGTTCGCCCTGAACCAGGGCGAGGTGTGCACCGCCCCCTCGCGCGCCCTGGTGCAGGAGTCGATCTACGACAGCTTCGTCGCCGACGCCATCACGCGGGTCGAGGCCATCACGCAGGGCGACCCGCTGGACACCGAGACCATGATGGGTGCGCAGGCCAGCAACGACCAGCTGGAGAAGATCCTGTCCTACATCGACATCGGAAAGCAGGAGGGCGCGAAGCTGCTCATCGGCGGTGGGCGCGCGGACCTCGGCGGGGATCTCTCCGGCGGCTACTACGTGGAGCCCACGATCTTCGAGGGCGACAACTCGATGCGGATCTTCCAGGAGGAGATCTTCGGCCCGGTGCTGGCCCTGACCCGCTTCAGCGATTACGACCAGGCGATCTCGATCGCCAACGACACCCTGTACGGGCTCGGCTCGGGCGTGTGGAGCCGCCAGCAGAACACCATCTACCGGGCGGGCCGCGCGATCCAGGCCGGCCGCGTCTGGGTGAACAACTACCACTCCTACCCGGCGCACTCCGCGTTCGGCGGGTACAAGTCCTCCGGCATCGGCCGCGAGAACCACCTGATGATGCTCGACCACTACCAGCAGACGAAGAACCTGCTGCCCCGGGGCCGCATCAGCCGCCGGGGGGGGGGACGGGGTTTACTCCGGTCGACCCGCCCTGATCGTGATCTGGGCCTATCCTGGAGCCCAGAGAGACCTACGACACACCGACTCCTCGACCCTCTGCGCGATGACGCGCCCACCGACGGGAGATGACGACGATGCCCCACCTGCTCGATGTGCCCGGTATGAGCCGCTGGATCCAGCGCGACGGCACGGAGAACGTCCTGACCAGCATGGTCCGAGTCCTCGAGGAGGACCTGAGCCGCTGGGACTCCTTCGAGAAGATCCCCCGCCTGGCCAGCCACACGCCGTACGGAGTGGTCGAGCTGATGCCGATCACCGACGGGGAGCTGTACGCGTTCAAGTACGTCAACGGCCATCCGCTGAACCCGGCGCGCGGACTGCAGACCGTCACCGCCTTCGGGGTGCTCGCCGACATGGACAACGGCTACCCGATCTTCTTCGCCGAGATGACCCTGCTGACCGCGCTGCGCACTGCGGCGCTGTCCGCGCTGGCGGCCCGGGAGCTCGCCCGCACCGGTTCCCGGGTGCACGCGATGCTGGGATCCGGGTCGCAGGCGGAGTTCCAGGCGCTCGCCTTCCGGGCCGTGCTGGGGATCGATCAGCTGAGGGTGTTCGACGTGGACGACTCGGCGGTGGAGAAGGTGCGACGCAATCTCGAACCGCTCGGCTTCACGGTGCACCTGGCCGAATCGGTGGACGAGGCGATCGCGGGCGCCGACGTGATCACCACCTGCACCGCCGACAAGACCCGTGCCGCGGTGCTGCGCCGTGACCAGGTGCGGCCCGGGGTGCACCTGAACGCGATCGGCGGCGACTGCCCGGGCAAGACCGAGCTGGACCCGGCGATCCTCGAGGCTGCCCGGGTGGTGGTGGAGTACGCACCGCAGACCCGGATCGAGGGAGAGATCCAGCAGCTGCCCGAGGACTTCGAGGTCACCGAGCTGTGGGAGGTGCTCGCCGGGGACGCCGCGGGTCGTACCGACGATGCGGAGATCACCGTCTTCGACTCCGTCGGCTTCGCCCTGGCGGATTTCTCGGCGCTGCGCTGCGCCCAGGAGGCGACCCAGGGATCCGAGCTGCTGAGCTGGATCGACGTGATCGCCGACCCGGACGATCCCAAGGACCTCTTCTCGCTGCCCGCCTCGCCACCGGCACGGGGCTGAACGGCGCGAGGCCCGGCCCCCATGGGGGCCGGGCCGCGTGGCGTCAGGCGGGAGGGGTCAGGACGTCGGCGGCGTGGTGTCCTCGCCGCCCCCCGACTCCTCGGTGCCCTTGGCGTCCGCGCGGTGCTGACGGCTGAAGAGACCGCGGGTGCGCGTGAGGCGGTAGTCGATCCGGTCGTCGACCAGATGGGTGACCTCGTCGGTCGACGGGTGGTCGTGGCCGAACTCGTCGGAGACGTATGCGGTCACCGCCCGCAGGCGACGGATCCGGTCATGCTCCTGGAGCACCGCCCGGTCCAGGCTCAGCGCCTTGACCAGCGCGACGGCCATCAGCAGCAGGATGATGCTGAACGGCAGCGCCGTGATCAGCGAACCGGCCTGCAACGAGGTCAGCCCACCGGAGGCCAGCAGCGCCGCGGCCAGCAGTCCCTCGAGAACGGCCCACAGCACGCGGGACCAGATCGGCGGGTTCGGGTGGCCGCCGGAGGCGAGCATGTCCACCACCAGGGAGCCGGAGTCCGAGGAGGTGATGAAGAAGATCGCGACCAGGATGATCCCCAGCACCGAGAGCAGACCGGTGGCCGGGAAGTCCTCGAAGATGCGGAACATCGACTCCTCAGAGGTGATGTCGCCCAGGTCGCCGGCTCCGAACCACTGGCGGTACAGGCCGTTGCCGCCCCAGATCGAGAACCAGAGCATGCCCACGAGGGTGGGGACCAGCAGCACGCCGGAGACGAACTGACGGACGGTGCGCCCCTTGGAGATGCGTGCGATGAACACGCCCACGAAGGGCGCCCAGGCGATCCACCAGCCCCAGTAGAACAGCGTGTTCCCCGCGAACCAGGACTGCGCGTCCTCGGAGCGGGTGTAGGCGCCGACGTCCAGCGTCATCTGGAACACGTCCGCGAGGTAGATGCCCAGGGACTGCACGAAGTTCTGCATCAGGAACACGGTGGGCCCGAACACCAGGGCCGTGATGGCCAGCAGGCCTGCCAGCGTGAGGTTGCCGTTGGAGAGCCACTTGATCCCGACACCCACGCCGGAGATCACGGAGAACGTGGCCAGGAAGGTGATCACGACGATGATGATCATCAGGATCGCGGTGGAGGCGGAGTCGACCAGACCGACGACCTCGAGACCGGCCCCGATCTGCTGCGCGCCCAGGCCCAGTGAGGTCGCGATGCCGAAGACGGTGCCGAAGATGGCGAGGACGTCGATGACGTCGCCGAGGGCGCCCTTGACCCGCTCGCCGAAGAGCGGCTCGAGAGCCCAGCGGATCGAGACCGGGCGGCCACGGCGGTGCACCGCGTAGGCCAGGGCCAGGCCGATGACCGCGTAGGCGGCCCAGGGGTGCAGGCCCCAGTGGACGAAAGTCTGGGCCATGGCCTTGCCGGACAGCTCCACGCCCTCGCCGGTCCACCCGGGCTTCGCATTGCCGGTGGTGTAGCCCAGGGGCTCGGCCACGCCGTAGAACACGAGGCCGACGCCCATGCCCGCAGAGAACAGCATCGCGAACCAGGACAGCAGCCCGAACTCGGGCTTGTCCGTGTCGCGTCCCAGCCGGATGGAGCCCCAGGGGGACAGCGCCACGACGATCGCGAAGGCGACGAAGAGGCCGATCGCGAGCATGTAGAACCACCCGAGCTTCGCGGTGATCCAGTCCTGGGTGCCGCCCATCGCGTCGCTGGCCACCTGCGGGAAGATGATCGTCAGCACGGCGAAGACCACGATGACGATCAGCGCGGGCCAGAACACCGCCGGGGCGATCGTGCCCTTGCTGATGCGGGCACCCTGACGGCGGAGCTTCTCGGTGATCTGCTCATCGGAGTCGGAATCGGCGATCTGCTGATCGCGCGGCAGATGCACGGTCGTCGGGAGGTGGTCAGGCCATGCAGTCGGGCGCGGCTCTTCCCCGGCGCCCTCGCGCTGCTCGGTCGTTCCTGGGGAACTCATAGTGGGATTCCTTCCGGATGTCGATGAGACTCTCAGTCGTCCCACAGTGTGCTACATGCACCAGGTTGTCAGACAAACTGATGACCCGCACAGGTGGTCCGTCCCTCAATACTCGGCGTCCGACGCGCTGAGCTCCGTCGCTTCCGGAGCCTTCACCTCCGTGCCGGACGCATGTCCCAGCAGGTTCATCGCGTGGTAGATCACCAGGGCGGCGACAGTGCCCAGGGCGATGCCGGTCAGAGTGATGCCATCGAACGTCCAGGTGACGTCCGCGATGCCGACCACCAGTGCGACCCCGGCGGCGAACTGGTTCTTCGGGCGGGAGAAGTCGACGCGGCCGTCGACCCACATGCGCACGCCGACGATGCCGATCAGGCCGTACAGGACGAAGGTGACCCCGCCCAGCACGCCCGGCGGGATGGTGAAGATGGCGGCGCCGACCTTCGGGGAGAGCGACAGTCCGATCGCGACGAACCCCGCCACCCAGTACGCGGCGGTGGAGTAGACGCGAGTGGCGCTCATGACGCCGATGTTCTCGCCGTAGGTGGTGGTCGGCGAGCCGCCGAAGCCGGCCGAGAGCGTGGTGGCCAGACCGTCGGAGATCAGGGTGCGCCCCACCATGTGGTCGAGGTTGCGGCCGGTCATCAGTCCCACGCTGGTCACGTGGCCCACGTTCTCCGCCAGCAGCACCACCACCACCGGGAGGAACATCGGCAGCAGCCCGAGGTGGAACTCGGGGTGGTGGAACTCGGGCAGCCCGAGCCATGCGGCCTCGGCCACCGGGGCGAAGTCGACCTCGCCGCGCAGCACCGCCGTGACATAGCCGACGAGCACGCCCAGCAGCACCGAGACCCGGCCCAGCAGCCCTTTGAACAGGGCCGTGCACAGCACCACCGCGAGCAGGGTGATGGTCGCCGTGACCGCGGACTCCTGGAAGTTCTCGTACGCCGTCGGGGCGAGGTTGAAGCCGATCAGGGCCACGATCGAGCCCATCACCACCGGCGGCATCAGCGCCCCGATCCACCGGGTGCCGATCCTCGCGACCAGCAGTCCCAGCAGTGCCAGCAGGACGCCGGTGATCAGCACGCCGCCGAGCGCGGCGCCCATCGACTCCGCTGTGGTGGACGCGGTGATCGGGGCGATGAAGGCGAACGAGGAGCCCAGGTAGCTGGGCACCTTGTTCCGGGTGATGGTCAGGAACAGCAGGGTGCCGATGCCGGAGAACAGCAGGGTGGTCGACGGCGGGAAACCGGTCAGCAGCGGCACCAGGAAGGTGGCACCGAACATGGCGACCACGTGCTGGGCACCGATGCCGATGGTCAGCGGCCAGGCCAGCCGCTCCTCGGGCAGGACGATGGCGTCGGCGGCGATGGAGCGGCCGTCACCGTGCAGGGACCAGCGGAACATGGTTCTCCAGGGGGTGAGGAGGATCGGGCTGCGGCCCGGCTCAGTGACCGGGGAAGACCTTCCGCCGAGCGGTCTCCACGGTGACGTCGGGGACGCGGTCGAGCAGGGAGGGCGAGCCGCCGTCCCGGGCCCGGAAGTCGGCGAACATCCGGGCGACGTCCGGGGAGCCGAACTCGTCGCGCACCGGGGCGGGCACCGTGAGCATCAGCGCCACGGCGAGCCCGATCGCCAGGGCCGTCCCACCGGTGACCAGCCCGGCCCCCGCCGCCATCGCCAGCGAGTTCACGATGACGTCGAGGAAACCGACGACCACCAGGATCAGCCCAGCGACCACGCCGCTGGCCCGGGCGCTCACGGCCGGGCGGGACAGCAGCGAGGTGCGGCCGAACAGGGAGACGACCACGAAGCAGACGCAGACCACGGCGTCGATGAGATGGAGGACGGGGCTGCCGGGTGCGCGCCCGCCGAGGCCGGCGGTCGCGGCCAGCAGATGCCACAGCACCGCCGCGGCGTGCAGGAGAGCACTGAACTCGAAGGCCCGCACGCAGTAGACCAGCCAGTCGGTGCGGCGGAAGGACACCGGCATGCTGCGCACGAAGGAGCGGGAGATCATCAGACCGAAGGCCGCGACCAGGAACGGCAGGTAGACGAAGCCGGAGGCGACGCTCAACGGCGCCGCGAACTGGAGCTCGAGGGTGCTGTCGGCCAGGGCGGCCACCACCAGGGCGGCCACCACCGCGGTGGACAGCACGTACCAGGAGCGCTCCCGGCGCAGTGCGGAGGCCAGCACGATCGCCAGCAGCAGGGCGGAGATCACGGTGTTCCCGAACGTGATCAGGGAGTAGGGCCAGCCGGTCGTGAAGATCCGACCCACGATCATCACCAGGGCGATCAGCAGGGCCACAGCGGCGGCGATCCCCACGCCGACCAGCACCGTGCGTGCCGCCCGACGTGCCTGGGGCTGAGGGACGTAGCCCTCGTGCGCACGTGGCTCGATGCCGAGGATCGCCCCGAGCAGGAGCAGGGAGACGCCGATGCCGATGCCGACGGGCGGCCCGTCCGGCAGGGACGCGAACAGCATCGGCAGCGAGAGCACGAGGTCGGCGACGACCACGGTGACGGCGGTGGCCAGCGCCGGCAGCATGCCGACGATCCGCAGCACTCGCACGGCGCGCAGCGGCGGCTTCTCCGGGACCCAGCGCAGCAGGTGCACGACGACCAGGGCCAGCAGCGCGAAACCGATCGCGACCTTCCCCAGCAGATCCAGCAGCGGATTGTGGGCGAGGGTGAAGGTGGTGGTCAGGGCCGCGGCCAGGCAGATCAGGGCGGCCACGTCACGCAGCGCGT
The DNA here is from genome assembly GCA_030451965.1 of Brachybacterium sp. Taxonomy (GTDB): domain Bacteria; phylum Actinomycetota; class Actinomycetes; order Actinomycetales; family Dermabacteraceae; genus Brachybacterium. Next base: position 14,382 of record JAKDNE010000003.1, read on the forward strand.
CGAAGACGCCGAGCTCCTTGAAACGATCGGGGAGCACGAACCCGTTCCACGGGACCTCGTCCTCGGCCGCGTTCGGGGTGCTGCCCGAACGCGCGTAGGAGGTCGCTCCCGGCCGGGCGAGCGGTGCGACCAGCGCGTCCTCGTCGTCCGGGCCGTACTCGACGTCGGGCTCCTCGCCGACGGGGTCGCCGTCGGCGCCGAGCATCGGGATCGCGCCGGTCGCGGCGGCGGGCTCGGCGCCGGGTGCCTCGAGGTCCAGGGCGCTGAGGTCGACGGTCTCGTTCCCCCCGGGAGGCATCATCGGGCCTGCGCCGCGGCGAGCGAGCAGCGGGGTGGCGTAGCGATCGAACTCGGCCCGGTCCGGCAAGCGGTCGGTGGGCAGATTGTGAGGATCGTCGGCGGCGAAGATCCAGTCGGCGCCTCGGGGCTCGTCCTCGTGCCGCTCCCTGTCCATCGACCTTCTCTCCTGCTGGTGGGCGCCCACGGGCCGTTCGGGTCCGCATCGCGCGTGCGGACGTGCGTCTTGCATCTTAAGGACGTGCCGCCCGCTGGCACCGTCGGCGCGCCGGGGATGGTCGGGCGGATGCGCTGCGGCTCCCGACATCCGGGCCCGGTGGGCCGGTATCGGGCTACAGGTGCAGACGCGTGGCGAGCTCGTGGCGCACCGCGCCGCCGCGCAGCGTCAGCAGCAGCACCACCACGGCGATGCTGAGGGCGCCGCAGATCACCGAGGGCAGCGCCACTCCCACCCACCCCAGCGACAGGAACACGATCGGGGTCAGCCCCAGCAGCACCGTCAGGCCGCTGTAGACGACGTAGTCGGCCAGCTCCATCCGGATCAGCCGCACCGTGATCAGCAGGCCGAAGATCGAGGCGGAGCAGAGGATCGGGAACACGTAGGTCAGCGACCAGCCGGACCACTGCGTGAGGAAGTCCCAGTACACGCTCACCCCACCGGCGGCGACCACCAGGTAGACGATGAACTTGGCGAGGTTGCGACGCTTGCTCACCGCCATCAGCACCACCAGCCAGGTCGCCACGATCCCCAGCCACACGGAGCGCAGCGCCCCGAGGCTCTCCGCGTCGTGGCGGAACAGCAGCTGGGCGAGGAAGGACAGCACGATCACGCCCAGGGAGGAGAGCATCAGCACGCGCAGCACCCGGCGGCGGGAGAAGCGCAGCGGCACCGCCGGGTACGGGCTCGGCGCGGCCCGGCCGTGCAGGGCGCCACCGCACAGGGGGCAGTGCTCCCACTCGCCCTCGACCTGGAGGGAGCAGCTGGTGCAGGTCGTCATGCGTCCACCCCCGCGAGCTCCTCCTCGGTGGTCCGGGAGGCGGCGAGCGAGACCTCGACCCCGGCGGCGGTGAGCAGCCGCGCGTACTCCCTCACGTGAGCGGTCTCCACGAACGGGGAGGTGAAGCCGATGGTGAGCTGTCCGTCATGGGAGATCGCGCAGAACTGCGGACGCACCGCGGAGACGTGGAACTGCATCCGTCCCACGTGCGACTGGGCCGGTGCGGGCAGGGTGACCCGGCCGAGGTTGGAGATCGCGACCGTGAGCGAACGGTTGTTCACATGGTTGATCATGCTCAGCATCGCATCCTTGACCGGGCGCGGCACGATCCGGGCCAGCGGCCAGCGCTCCACCCGGATCAGCCGGTGGAGCCGGCGTTCGAGCGCCTCCGGGGTCGCCTCGGCGCTGAACGCCTCCTGGAGGCCCCTGGCGACCGCCCCGGGCGAGTCATCGCCCTCGCCGAAGGTGTGCTCGACCCGGATGGTCGCGAAGAAGTTCCGTGCGGAGGTCGAGGGGAAGAACTGCCGCAGGTTCACCGGCACCGAGGCCGCCATGGTGGAGCAGGCGAGCGCGCCCTCGTCGGTGCGGCGGATCGCCTCGAAGAACAGGGCGGTGAGGTACATGGTCAGGGCCACGCCCTCGGCCTTCGCCAGGCCCAGCACGGGAGCGGCCGGCATGGACAGCTCGAGGGCGCGCGTGCGGTTGTCCGGGGTGCGGGTGCCCCGCACCCGGTGGGTCCTGCGACGAGGCGGGCGCGGCGCGGGCGGGACCTCGTCCTGCTCGGCGGCTGGCACGTCCTCCGGAGGGTCGGCCTCCTCGACGGTGAGCACCGCCGGCGCGGCCTCCCGGGTGAAGTCCTCCTCGTGGGAGGAGGGGGCACGACGTCGGCGTCGGCCCCGGAAGTAGTGGGCGAAGGAGTCCGTGGTCAGCTCGTGCACCTCCTCGGCGGCCTGCGCTCCGGGATGCGTGCCGATCTGCGCCGGAGGTGGGTCGGGGCGTTCGCTCGCGCCCGGGCGGACCTGCTCGGCCACCTCGCGGCCCGCCGGGGCCTCGCCGGGGAAGCGCCGCCGGGTGTAGGCGGTGAGCAGGTCGGTGAGGAACCACAGCGCCCCGGTGCCGTCGGAGAGGGCATGGAACACCTCGAGCGAGACGCGTCGACGATGGTGGACCACCCGGAACAGCAGCGTGCGCCGATCCGCCTGGTAGAGCGGGGCGCAGACCTGCTCGGTCTCGGCCATCACCTCGGGCTGCAGCTCGCTGTCCTGGAGGTAGTGCCAGAACACGCCGCGGCGGAGCACCGCGTGGTAGAGCGGGAATCGCTCGAAGGTCTCCTCGAGGGCGTCCTGCAGAAGGCTCGGATCGACCTCGTGGTCGAGCTCGGCCCCGAGCCGGAACACCTTGGGGTCCACGTCGCTGCGGGCGGCGGGGAAGATGTTCGAGACGTTGTCCAGGCGCACCCAGTGGCGGCGTTTCACGGTGCGTCACTCCGAGGCGGGGCGCCGTCGAGGAATTCGTCGATCACCTCATAGGCGTCCTTCAGCGGGCGGGCGAAGCGCGGCAGGGCGATGAAGCCGTGCAGCGCGCTCTCCACGCGGTGCAGCTGCACCCGATTGCCGGCCCCGGCGAGCGCCTGCGCGTAGGCCTCCCCCTCGTCGCACAGCAGATCGAGCTCGGCGGTGATCATCAGGGTGTCGGGCTGCCCGGTGAGGTCGGGTGCCATCAGCGGGGCGACCAGCCGGCTGCGGCGCTGCTCCGGGTCGGGCACGTACAGGTCGAGGTAGTCGCGCATCTCGGTGCTGGTCAGTCGGAAGTCCTCGCCGTGGCGGCGCACCGACTCGAACGGCGAGGTCTCGGGGTCGTGATCCCAATGGGTGACGGGATAGAGCAGGATCTGGCGACTGGGGGTGCGATGGCCCTGCTCTCGCAGCAGCAGGGAGACGACGGCGGCCAGGTTGCCTCCGGCCGAGTCGCCCACCAGCACGATCTTGTCCGCATCCGTCAGGCCCGCACGGCGCGGATCCTCGAGCAGCCGGCGCGCGGTGCCGTAGCAGTCCTCGAGCCCGGCCGGGAAGGGATGCTCGGGGGCGAGCCGGTAGTCGACGGAGGCGACCCGGCACCCGGTGAGGTCGGCCATGGTGGCGCAGGCGGGGGTGTAGCTCTCGATGTAGCCGGTGACAAAGCCGCCGCCGTGGAAGAACAGCAGCAGCTCCTCGCGCCGCTGCTCGCGCGGGGTGAACACCCGCACCGGCACCCGGCGGCCGTCGCCGCTGTCGGAGAAGATGTCCCAGGTGGGCGTCCGGTAGCGGACGGGTGGCAGTGCGGCCAGCTGCCGCTGCATCCGGCGCACCCTGGCATAGTCCTCCCGCATGTCGAAGCGCGCAGCGGAGAGCAGGCGCAGCGCCAGCCGCAGCAGCGGGTTCACGGCTGCCGGTCCACGGCGGTGAGGAGCAGGTGCATGCTGTCGAGGATAGTCGCCGCCCCGGGGCTCCCGGTCAGCGGAGGATCCGCTTCTCCCCGGCGAAGCGCACCGCGGGCTCCGCGCCGATCCGCCCCTCCCCCATCTCCACCACCGGGCCGATGAGCAGCCGATGGGTGGCGGCGTCCACGGCCTGATCGACCCGGATCGCGAAGTGGGCGAGGCCGCCGGCCAGGATCGCGTCCCCGTCCCCGGTGCGGGTCACCTCCAGGCCGTTGAGCATGCCCTGCAGGGGCGCGCCCGGGGTGCCGAAGCGGTCGGCGAGGGCCTGCTGGTCGGCGGTGAGCAGGGTGAGGCAGAAGTGCCCTGCCTCCTCCACCGCCTCCGCCGCGCGGGACATCCCGTACAGCGCGATGAGCATGGTGGGAGGGTCGTAGGAGAGGTCGAGGTAGGAGTCGACGGTGACGACGAGGTCATGGGGACCCTGCCGGGTGCTGGCCACGGCCACGCCCACCGCGAGCAGGTCGCTGAGACGGCGGTACCCGACCTGGTCGACGGGATCGAGCGGGCCGGACGGATCGAGCGGGGCCACCGGTCAGCGGACCGTCGGGAGCATCCTGGACCGGGCCGAGTCCGAATCCATGACCTCCTTGCCGAAGGGGAAGCAGGTCACCGGGATGAGTTTGAGGTTCGCCCAGGCCAGCGGGATGCCGATGAGCGTGACGGCCTGCGCGATGGCGGTGCCCACGTGGCCCAGCGCCAGCCACCAGCCGGCGATCACGAACCAGATCACGTTGCCCAGTGCGCTGCCCGCACCACCGCGACCGGTGTCCACCACTTCACGCCCGAAGGGCCAGATCACGAAGCCGGCGATGCGGAAGGAGGCGATGCCGAACGGGATGGTGACGATGAAGATGCAGGCGAGGATGCCCGCGAGCAGGTAGGCCAGGAAGAGGGCCCAGCCGGCGGTGAGCAGCCAGATGATGTTCAGGACCAGGGAGAGCAGGGAGCGCATGGCTCCAGACTAGGCATGGTGACGGCTTCTGGGGAGGGGGCTGTCCCCCGAGGACGGTCGAGGCAGGCCCCCGCCCGGCCGCTCCCCAGGTGCCGTCCGTCGCACTCTCCCCTCCCGGGTGGGCGCGGACGGGATCCGGGAGCGGTCGCCGATTACCCTGGGGGCATGCCTGCTCCCGAGATCGCGCTGACCCAGCGCTTCCAGACCGCCTTCGCCGCCGCCTTCGGACCCGAGTACGCGGAGGCGGACCCGATCATCCGCCCTTCGCAGTTCGCGGACTTCCAGTGCAACGCCGCAATGGGCCTGGCCAAGCGGCTGGGACGCAAGCCCCGTGACATCGCCGCGGAGATCGTCGACGCCGTGGACCTCGAGGACATCGCCGAGCTGCCGGAGATCGCCGGCCCCGGCTTCCTGAACATCCGCCTGCGCACCGACTGGGTGGCGGAGCAGGTCGCGGAGCTGGTGGACCCGGCTGCCGCTCTGGGCGTGCCTACCCCCGAGCGGGCCGAGACCGTGGTGGTCGACTACTCGGCGCCGAACGTCGCCAAGGAGATGCACGTCGGCCACCTGCGCACCACCGTGGTGGGCGACTCCATCGTGCGCACGGTGGAGAAGCTGGGCCACACCGCGATCCGGCAGAACCACATCGGCGACTGGGGCACTCCCTTCGGGATGCTCATCGAGCACCTGCTGGAGGTGGGCGAGGACAGCGCCGACGCGGATCTGGTGCGCACGGACCCGAACGCCTTCTACCAGGCGGCGCGAGCGAAGTTCGATGCCGCGGACGCCCCGGATGAGGGCGCCACGCTCGAGGACGGCGGTGACTTCGCCTCCCGCGCCCGCCGACGGGTGGCGACCCTGCAGTCCGGCGACGCCGAGTCGCTGCGGATCTGGACGAACCTGGTGGAGCTGTCCAAGCAGTACTTCCACCGCATCTACGACATGCTCGACGTGACCCTCACCGATGAGCACCTGGCCGGGGAGTCCACCTACAACGACCTGCTCGAGGCGGTCTGCGACGATCTCGAGGCCGCCGGCATCGCACGGATCTCCGACGGGGCCCTGTGCGTGTTCCCGGAGGGCTTCATCGGCCGGGACGAGCAGCCGCTGCCGCTGATCATCCGCAAGTCCGACGGCGGCTACGGCTACGCCACCACGGATCTCGCCGCGATCCGCCACCGGGTGGGCGAGCTGGGTGCGGACCGCATCGGCTACGTGGTCGGCGCCGCGCAGGGCCTGCACTTCCAGATGGTGTTCACCGCTGCACGGGAGGCCGGCTGGCTGCCCGCGGAGGTCGAGGCGGAGCACGTGAAGATCGGCTCGGTGCTGGGCGAGGACGGCAAGATCCTGCGCACCCGCTCCGGCTCCTCGCTGCGGCTGCTGGCGCTGCTCCAGGAGGCCGTGGCCACGGCGCGCACGGTCATCGACGAGCTGCGTCCGGATCTGGCGGAGGCCGAGCGGGAGCAGATCGCGCACGACATCGGCATCGGCGGCGTGAAGTACGCCGACCTCTCCACCGCCCATGACTCGGACTACACCTTCGACCTCGAGAGGATGCTGGCGCTGACCGGCAACACCGCCCCCTACCTGCAGTACGCGGTGGCACGGATCCGGTCGATCAGCCGCAAGGCTGCGGCCCGCGGCATCACCGCCGCCCCGGCGCCGCAGGTGGACAACGACGCGGAGCGGGCGCTGGCCCTGCAGCTGCTGGAATTCGGGCCGACGCTGGTGAGCGTGGGCGCCGAGTTCGAGCCGCACCGGCTGTGCGCCTACCTGTTCTCGCTCGCGCAGACGTTCACCTCCTTCTACGAGGCCTCCCCCATCCTCAAGGAGGCCGATGCAGTGGTGCGGGCCGGACGGCTGACCCTCGCCGAGCTCACCGAGCGGGTCCTCGTCGAGGGCCTCGACGCCCTCGGTGTGCACGCTCCGCAGCAGATGTGACGCGGCGGGCGGACGCCCCGAACGGACGGTCGACAGGTGGTTCTGCACAGCTGTCCGCGGCCGTGACCGAACCGTGCCCTGGCGTTACCCAAACGTGCCCGTCATCGATGGCCGTCCACCTGGTACGGGTCGAAGGCGCTTCCTACTCTTGAGCAGTGCCACCGATTCGCTCCGTCCATCTCGCGCTGTGGGCGGCCTATGCCCTCACAGCGGTGGTGAACATCGGTGCGGTGATCGCGGATGCCGACATGCTCCGGCGCCTGTCGCAGCCCTTGTTCGCGCCGCTGCTGCTGGCGGTGCTGCTGACCGCCGCCCCGCACCGTTCCCGCACCACCACGCTGCTGATCGGCGGTCTGCTCTGCGCCTGGGCCGGCGACACCCTCGGCCAGCTCCTGCCGGAGTCCGTCCAGCTGGTCACCGCGATCGGCTTCCTGGGGGCGCTGCTCTTCTACGCAGCCGCACTGGCCCCGCTGTGGGCCCGCACCCGCGATGCGATGCGCATCGCCCTGGCCATCCCCTACGGCGCGGTGGTGGTGGGACTGTTCATGGCCTGCGCGGACGGTGCCGGTCCCCTGCTGCCGGTGGTCGCGGCCTATGCGGTGTCGCTGGCGGCGATGGCCTTCCTCTCGGCGGGCGGGAACGGCATGACCTGGTCTGGCGGGACGCTGTTCCTGCTGTCCAGCTCGCTGCTGGCGATGGACTGGTTCCTGCCGGGTGCGTCGATCGCCTACAGCACCGAGCTGGTGATGCTCACCTACACCGTCGGGCACGCCCTGCTCATCGCCGGGATGATCCGTCTGATGCCGCGACGCCGCTGGACGACCTGCGCCCCCGGCGCCGCCCTGGTGATCGTCGAGAGCTGAACAGCCGAGCTGAGCCGGAGGCTCAGTCCGTCGTGCCGAGCACGCGGGTCAGCAGCTCCGCCTGCTCCCGGTGGAGCCGCTCGATGTCCTCTCCCCTGCGAGGGATCAGCTGCAGCCCGAGCCGGCCGTTGATCTCGCGGTAGTGCAGATCCGCGCCGTTCTCCTCGAGCTGCAGCTTCGCCACCCGCACCTCGGAGAGGAACAGGTCCCGCATGCCCACGCTGAGGTGGACGGGGGGCAGTCCCTCCAGGCTCGCGTTGATCGGGGAGAGATCGGGGTCGTCCAGCGGGGTGCGGCCGGCGTAGCGGCGGGCCGCGTCGCGCAGCAGGCGCCGCTCGTGGACCGGATCGACCTGATCGGTCTCGGTGATCCCGGCATTGGAGAGCTCGAGGTCCAGCCAGGGCGACATGGCGATCAGCGCCGACGGGGCGGGGATGCCGCCCCGCTCACGCAGCCGGCGAGCGATGACGAAGGCCAGGCCGCCGCCGGAGTGCTGACCGGCCAGCACCCAGGGCCGACCGTCGAGTCGGCCGTCGGCCGCGAGCGCTCCGAGCGCCGCCTCGACGTCGTCCCGGCCCACCGGGTGCTGGTGGTCGGGGGCGTTGCGGTAGTCGATCATCAGCCCCGCGCAGCCCAGCGCGTCGACCTGACGGGAGAGCCATGCCCAGTCGCTGGAGAACGGGCCGGAGACGTAGGCGCCGCCGTGGAGGTAGACGATGAGGCCGTTGTCCGCCCGGTGCTCATCGAGCCAGACGGCGCGGGTGCGGCCGATCATCTCGTGCTCGATCGCGTGCGCCTTCAGCACGTGCCCGGGAGGCAGCGGGCTGCGCGCCTCCCGCAGTGCCTGATGGGTCACTGTCGAAGGGATCGGGATGCGCCGCACGGCGCGCGCCCCCGTCACCACGGCGTCTCGGATCCGACCCATCACTGCCTCCTGTCCACGACCCCTGCGGGCCGCCTCGCTGGCGGATGCGTCCAGCCTAACGAACCCTGCTGGGTGCCAGGTCCAGGGCTCGGCCGCTGCTCCCGCTAGCCTGTGGCCATGCCCACCTCGACTGCCTCGACGTCCCCCGCTGCTGCACCTGATCCTGCACCCGCTCCATCACCCGCTCTGCTCAATGGGCCCCTGCTGGTCCTCGTCGCGATGCCCGAGGAGGCGGAACCGCTGATCGCACGGCTGGACGGAGCCCGCGACCTGGAGACTCCCTTCGCCACGGGCGTCACCGCGTGGCGCGGACGCCTTGCGGGGGCCGACACGGTGGTGGTCACCACCGGCATCGGCATCGCCGCCGCATCCGCCGCGGCGACCTGGGGGATCCTCGCCACGGCGCCCGGGCTGGTGGTCGCCGCCGGATCCTGCGGCGGGCTCGCGGCCGACGTCGAGGTGGGAACGCTGATCGTCGGCGAGACCTTCACGTACTCGATCGCCGATGCCACCGCCTTCGGCTACGCCCCCGGCCAGGTGCCCGGCGGGCCCGAGCGCTTCGAGGCCGTGCCCGCCCGGGTCGACGCCGCGGAGCAGGCAGCGCTGCGGGCCGACGGGCAGGGCGAGGGCCGGGGCGTGCGCCGCGGGCTGATGCTCTCCGGCGATGCCTTCGTCACCGCGGAGATCGCCGCGCCGATGCGGGAGCGGTTCCCGACGGCGCTGAGCGCGGACATGGAGACCACCGCGAGCGCCCGCACCGCCGAGGCGCTCGGGGTCCCCTTCGTCGCGCTGCGCGCGGTCTCGGACCTGTGCGGCCCGGCGGCCGGGCAGCAGTTCCACCTCGCACTGGCGGTGGTCTCCGCGATCTCGGCCCCGGCCCGCCAGCAGCTCGCCGCGTCCCGGGCCCGCTGAACCCGCCGAGCCGCGCCCCTCAGCGCGTCGCCACGTGCAGGAACTCCTGACCGTCGACGAGCGCGCGGAGGTTCGCACTGATCCGCTCGTCTGCGCCGACGGGACGGCCTCCCGCCGCATGCGGGGTGATCAGCAGGCGCGGCGCATCCCACAGCGGATCGTCCTGCGGCAACGGCTCCGGGTCGGTGACGTCGACGGCGGCGCCGCCGAGCGTGCCCGCCTCGAGAGCCTCCCGCAGCGCCACCTGGTCCACGGTCGCGCCGCGACCGACGTTGAGCAGGACCGCGTGATCGGGCAGCGCGGCGAGCGCCTCACGGCCCACGATCCCGGTGGTCGCCTCGGTGGCGGGCAGGATGTTGATCAGCACATCGACCTCGGGCAGCGCAGCCAGCACCTCGCTGTCGGCGATGACCTCGAAGCCGGACCGGGTGCCGGCGCTGCGAGCCGCTCCGCGCACCTCGGCGCCGAGCGCCCGCAGGGTCGGGGCGAGGGTCTGCCCGATCTGACCGAAGCCCCAGACCAGCACCCGGGCCCCGATCACGGTGGTGAGCCGGCCCTCGGGGTTCAGCGGCTGCAGCCCACCGAGCTCCGAGGACCACTCGTGGCGCTGCTGCGCCTCGCGGCTCTCCGGCAGTCGGCGCAGCAGGCTCAGCAGCAGGGCGAGGGAATGCTCGCTCACGGTCAGCGAGTGCAGTCCGGCGCCCGCAGCGATCACGACGTCCCGGTCGAACCCGGCGGCGAGGATGCCGTCCACTCCGGCCGACAGCGACTGCACCAGCCGCAGCCGGTCCAGGTGTTCGGCGGCGGAGGCGAGGTGGCGGCGGGAGGCTCCCCACACCACCAGCACCGCGGCGTCGTGATGCTCCGCGGGGATCTCGGCGCGGGCATCGATCGTCACCGCCTCCCATCCTTCGGGCAGCACGGGATTCAGCGGAACGGTGTCAGGCAGCAGGATCTTCATGCCCCCAGGGTACGGAGAAGCGGCTCGTCCGGAGAGTGCTGTCGCCCCCTGGACGGCGCCGCCGGCCGCTGTCGAGCTGCGGGGCGGGTCCGATACCCTGCCCGCATGCGTTCAGGCTCCGCACCGTCCCCCTCCGGCCCGACGAGCTGGCTCCGGGGTGCCGCCGCCGCGGTGCGCGCCGCGAGCCGTGGCAGCGGTCGACGCGCGAGGCGCTCCGCGATCATCGCGCCCCTGGACACCGCCGGCTTCCTCGGTGCCTCGGCGACCGCCTGGATCTCGACCTCACCGAGCCTGCTGCCCCGCACCTGGTGGATGTGGGCGGTGAACATCGGGCTGTCCGAGGTGTACGGCTACGGCGGCGGGGTGCTCGCGGGCCGGGTGGTGCGACGCCTGGGCCGGGAGATCGGCCTGCAGGTCCGGATCGCTCCCGATCGCCGCCGCCGAGCACGCTGGGCCGGGGCCGGTGCGCTGGTGGGCATCTCGGCCTACTCCTGGGTGCGCGGGGTGCTGCGCCAGCGGGAGATCAGCCACCTGGTGCAGGAGGGGCCCAAGAACCTCGCCACGCACGTGGTCGGCACAGCGGCCGGGCTCGGTGCCTTCCTGGTCGCGCTGGGCCTCGCCCGCTCCACGATCGAGACCACCCGCCTGTACCGAGCGCTGCTGCGGCCCTACCTCCCCCGCCGTCTGGTGACGGTGCTGTCCCTGCTCCTGACCGTCGCGACCGTCGCCGTGCTCGCGGACCGGCTGATCCGGGGCCGGGTGCTGGAGAGCACGATCGAGCGCGCGGACGCTGCGAACCGGCTGATCTCCCCGGACGTCCCCCAGCCCGCCTCCTCGCTGCGCTCCGGAGGTCCGCGGTCGTGGGAGACCTGGCAGTCCCTCGGCGCCCCCGGGCGCAAGATCGTCTCCGGCGGTGCGGACCAGGCGCTGATCTCCCGCACGATGGGTCGCACGGCGCTCGCACCGATCCGCGTCTACGCCGCGAAATCGGGGACCCGCACCCTCGAGGACACCGTGGACGCCGTGGTGGCGGAGCTGGACCGCACCGGGGCCTGGGACCGCGAGGTGCTGGTGCTGTTCACCGGGACCGGCACCGGCTGGCTGCAGGAATGGTCGCTGTCCGCGATCGAGTTCCTCACCGCCGGGAACTGTGCGACCGCGTCGATCCAGTACTCGTACTACCCCAGCCCGCTGACGTATTTCATCGACCGCCGCTCCCCTGAGCGCGCCGGCCGGCTGCTGCTGGACGCGGTGCGTCGGCGCCTGGCCGAGCTCCCCGCGGACCGTCGGCCCGCGCTGTACGTGGCCGGGGAGTCGCTGGGCTCCTTCGGCGGGCAGGCCGCCTTCCGCGACGTGCCCGAGATGCTCTCCACGGTCGACGGCGCGGTGTGGACGGGCACCCCCAGCTTCACGCCGCTGTGGCAGCAGCTGACCGCCCGCTCCCGTGCCGGTTCCCCTGCGGTGGCCCCGGTCATCGACGGCGGCCGTCACATCCGGGTGGTCACCCGGCCGCGGGACCTGCATCGCGACTACTGGGGCGGGCTGTACGAGCAGTGGGAGCACCCACGGGTCGTCTATGCCCAGCATGCCTCGGACCCGGTGGTCTGGCTGGATCTCCCCCTGCTGTGGCGGGAGCCGGCGTGGTTGCAGGAGCGGGTGGGTCACGATGTCACCCCGGCGATGCGCTGGTTCCCCTGGATCACCTTCTGGCAGATCGCCGCCGATATGCCGCTGTCCATCGGGGTCACCGGCGGGCACGGCCACTCCTACCACGAGGAGATGGTCCCGATCTGGGCCGCGGTGCTGGGGCAGGACGTGCACGGGGCCGAGGGCGAGGACGAGCAGCCCGGCCGGACGGCGCAGCACCGCGCCATCGTCCGAGCGATCCGGTCGATCCACCCGCAGGGGTGAACCGGCGCCCTCGACTCAGGGGTTCGGGCCGACGGCGGCCGGTCGCGCCTGGTCCGCGCTCCACTGGGACCACGAGCCCGGGAACAGCCGTATCCGGGTGAAGCCCGCGCTCTCCAGCGCCAGCAGGTCGTGGGTCGCGGTGACCCCGGAGCCGCAGTACACGATCGTCTCGCGGTCCACGCTCACGCCGGCGGCCTCGAAGCGGCGGCGCAGCTCCTGGGGCTCCATGAAGCGGCCCTCGTCGTCGAGGTTCCCGGCGAAGGGCAGGTTCACCGCCCCCGGGATATGCCCGGCCCGGGGATCGATCGGCTCGACCTCACCGCGGTAGCGCTCCGGGGCGCGGGCATCGACCACCAGCGACTGACCGTCGGCGACCTCGTCGGCGGTCGCGACGCGGTGGCCGGGCCAGGCGCGCGCGACGACGTCACCGGGCTCGGGTCGCACGTCCGCGGTCTCCAGCTCGCCCGCCCAGGCGGCCAGGCCCCCGCTGAGCACCGCGGCCTCGTACCCCAGCGCGCGCAGCATCCACACCAGGCGCCCGGCGGGGGCGCCGTTGCTGTCGTCGTAGGCGACGACGACGGAGTCCTCACCGACCCCGGCCCGGCGCAGCGAGGCCGCGAAGTCCTCGGGCTCCGGCAGGGGATGACGGC
>JAKDNE010000149.1 GCA_030451965.1 Brachybacterium sp.
CTTGTGCCCGTACAGGAGATCCATCATCTGCCACATGGGATCCCCGGTAGTCCTGTGGGGGACGTCGGTGGCAGGGGCGGGGCGGCGAGGCTCGTCACGGCGCTCGCCGCCCGGCCCGGCTCACGCCTGCTCGTGGCGCAGCAGCTGTCCGGTCGGAGCATCGAACTCCACCCGCCGCCCGCGCAGGTAGGTCGCGCGGACCCGGCCCTGGAGCGTCTTGCCCTGGTACGGGGTGATCGGGTGGCGGTGGTGCAGCTGCCCGGCGTCCACCACGAAGGTCTCCTCGGCGGCGAAGACGGCGAGGTCAGCATCGAATCCGAGGGCCAGCTGCCCCTTCGAGGTCAACCCCACCCGCTCTGCGGGGGCGCTGGACATCCACCGGACCACGCGCTCCAGCTCGATCCCGCGGCGGTGCGCCTCGGTCCAGATCAGCGACAGACCGAGCTGCAGGGAGGAGACCCCGCCCCAGGCGACCCAGAAGTCACCATCGCTCGGGTTCTTGAGCTCGAGCGTGGAGGGTGAGTGGTCCGAGACGATGAAGTCGATCGTCCCCTCGAGCAGGCCCTGCCACAGCTGCTCGCGGTTGTCCTCCTCGCGCACGGGCGGGCAGCACTTGAAGGCCGTCGCTCCGTCCGGGATCTCCTCAGCGGTCAGGGTGAGGTAGTGGGGGCAGGTCTCGACGGAGAGGTCGAGCCCTTCGCGCTTCGCGCCGGCGATCATGTCCAGGGCGTCCGAGCTGGACAGGTGCAGGATGTGGGTGCGGCCACCCGTGGCCCGGGTGCGCTCGATGACCGAGGAGATCGCCAGGTTCTCGGCATCGCGGGGGCGGGACTGCAGGAAGCTCTCGTACGTGGAGCCCGCGGCCTGCGGGGCGCTGTCGATCGTCTGGGCATCCTCGGCGTGCACGATCATCATCGCACCGAAGGCGGAGGTCTCCGTCAGGGCCTCGCCGAGCTCCTCGGCGCTGAGCGGCGGGAACTCGTCCACCCCGGAATGCAGCAGGAAGCACTTGAATCCGAAGACGCCGGCGTCATGCAGCGGCCGCAGCTGCGGGAGGTTGCCGGGGATCGCCCCGCCCCAGAACCCGATGTCCACGAAGGCGCCCTGCTGCGCGAAGAGCTGCTTGTACTCGAGCGCCGGGGGGTTGACCGTCGAGGGGATGGAGTTCAGCGGCATGTCCAGCACGGTGGTCACCCCGCCAGCGGCCGCGGCGCGCGTGGCGGTGGCGAAGCCCTCCCATTCGGTGCGCCCGGGCTCGTTGATGTGCACATGGGTGTCCACGAGGCCCGGCAGCAGCGTCTCGTCCTCGGCCAGCTCGACGATCTCGCGGCCCTGCAGGGCGGCGCCGAGGGGCTCGATCGCTGCGATCCTGCCGTCGCGGATGCCGACCTCGCGGGCGGCGAAGCCGTCCTCACCCGCCACCCGTCGTCCCTTCACCACGAGGTCGAAGGGCGTCCCCGCAGCATGCGGGGACTCCTCGCCGCTCACTCGGGGCTCGGCGGCGGCAGGGGCCTCGCCGTGCTCCCGGTGAAAGTCGGCGATGAGGCGCCGCACGCGATCGGGGTCGTTCAGGGCGACCCCGGTCACGGGGGTGTCTGTTCCCTGGTCTCGGGAGTCCTGTGTCGTCATCGTCTGTCCTTCTGCTGGTGCGTCCCGGCCGCTCGTCACGGTCGGTGCTGGGCATGCGCCGAGCTCATTCGCCGGCGACGGGGTGGGGGTCAGTCTGCCGTGCGGGGTCCGAGCTGCGGGACGCGAGCAGCTGATGCCCGATCTCGGCACCCACCTCCTGCAGCAGCCGAGGGGCCTCGGCCATGCTGGTGCGGGCGTCCTCCGCGCGCTCGATCAGCGTGTGCACGGCGGCGAAGCCCGCGTCCCGCAGCTGCTGCGGGGGAAGGAGGCTGCGGCCGCAGACCACGATGGTGGGGATCGAGGCCCGCTGGGCGGTGCGCAGCACGCCCAGCGGCGCCTTGCCTCCCAGGGACTGCGCGTCGAGGCTGCCCTCGCCCGTGATCACGAGCGTGGCCCCGTCGATCCGCTCGGCGAGGCGGACCAGCTCCAGCACCACGTCGATCCCCGGTCGGCGGCGTGCGCCGAGGGCCGCGAGCGCTGCGAATCCCAGACCTCCGGCCGCTCCCGCGCCGGGCGCGAGCGCGACCTGCCCGGCGGCGGATCCGAGCGCCTCCTCGGCGCGGTCCCGCCAGCGGGTCAGCCCCTCCTCGAGCGCGGCGAGCTGTGCGGGGTCCGCTCCCTTCTGCGGTCCGAAGACGGCAGCGGCGCCCTGCGCGCCGAGCAGGGGGTTGTCCACGTCGGCGGCGAGCACGAATTCCGCACCCGCCACCGCCGGGGAGAGGCCTGAGATATCGACGCGGGCGAGGTCCCGCAGGGCTCCGCCCCCGCCCGTGAGCTCCTCGCCGGCGGCGTCGAGGAACCGGGCGCCGAGAGCGGTGAGCATCCCGGTCCCCCCATCGGTGCAGGCGCTGCCGCCCACACCCAGGATGATCCGCCGTGCGCCGTGGTCCAGCGCATGCGCGATCAGCTCGCCGGTGCCGCGGCTGCCGGCCCCGAGGGGATCCAGCAGCGGGTCCCGGTCGTCGCCGCGGGGCAGCGCGTCCAGGCCCGAGGCCTGGGACATCTCGATCACCGCGGTGCCGTCGAGAGCGGCATAGGCCCCCTCGACGGGCAGTCCCACCGGGCCGGTGACCGACAGCGACCGGGAGGAGTACCCGGCGCTGAGCGCGGCCTGGACCGTGCCCTCGCCACCGTCGGCCACCGGGATCCTGACGATGTCGAGGGCGTCCGGCTCCGCCGAGGCGGAGCGCAGCCCCGCTTCCAGGGCGGCGGCCACCTCCTCCGCATCGGCCGAGCCCTTGAACTTGTCCGGTGCGAGGATGATGCGCACTGCTGCCTCCTGTCCGCGGGTCGGCACGGCCGGACTACTTGCTCGCGAGGGCCGGTGCGGGCTCGGCGTCCTCGGTGGCCTCGGTCAGCGGGGTGAGCGCGGTCGGGGCGTCGTCCGCGGTCAGCGCCAGATCCTCGAACTCGTTCACGGAGTCGAGGGCGCCGCCCATGGAGATGTTGGTGACGCGTTCGAGGATGACCTCGACCACCACGGGGACGCGGTGCTCGGCGGCCAGTCGCTTCGCCTCGGTGAAGCCCGCAGCCAGGTCCGCCGGATCCTCGATCCGCACCGCCTTGCAGCCGAGCCCCTCGGCGACCTTGACGTGGTCGACGCCGTATCCCTTGGTCTCGGGGGAGTTGATGTTGTCGAAGCCCAGGGAGACGTGGTAATCCATGTCGAAACCGCGCTGGGACTGACGGATCAGGCCCAGGTAGGAGTTGTTCACGACCACGTGGATGTACGGCAGCTGGAACTGCGCGCCGACGGCGAGCTCCTCGATCATGAACTGGAAGTCGTAGTCGCCCGAGAGCGCGACGACCGTCTCGTCCGGCGTGCCGCGCACGACGCCGAGAGCGGCCGGTCCGGTCCAGCCCAGCGGCCCGGCCTGGCCCGCGTTGAGCCACTTCCGGGGCCCGTACACGTGCAGCATCTGGCCGCCGGCGATCTGGGAGAGCCCGATCGTGGAGACGTAGGTGGTGTCCCGGCCGAAGGCCGCGTTCATCTCCTGGTACACCCGCTGCGGCTTGATCGGGATGTTGTCGAAGTTGGTCTTGCGGTGCAGGGTGCCCTTCCGGGCGGTGCAGGCGTCAGCCCACTGCGACCAGTCCGGCAGGGAGGCCTTGCGCTCCCGGGCGACGGTCAGCAGCTGATCCAGGGCGGCACCGGCGTCGGAGACGATGCCGAGGTCAGGGCTGAAGACCCGGCCGATCTGGGTGGCCTCGATGTCGATGTGCACGAAGGTGCGGTCTCCGCGGTAGGTGGCGAGGTCGCCGGTGTGACGGTTGGCCCAGCGATTGCCGATCCCGAGCACGACGTCCGACTCCAGGAAGGACGCGTTGCCGTAGCGGGTGTGGGTCTGGATGCCCACCATGCCCGCCTGCAGGCGATGGTCATCGGGGATGCTGCCCCAGGCCATCAGGGTGGGGGAGACCGGGATGTTCAGGAGCTCCGCGAGCTCGACCAGCTGCGCGGAGGCGTTGGCGTTGATGACGCCGCCACCGGCGATGATGAGCGGCTTCTCCGCGCCGGCGAGCAGGTCGAGGACCTTCTCGATCTGCACCCGGCTGGCGGCCGGCTTGTCCGCGGGCAGCGGCTCGTAGGCGTCGATGTCGAACTCGATCTCCGCCATCTGGACGTTCAGCGGGAGGTCCAGCAGCACCGGGCCGGGACGGGCGGAGCGCATGATCTGGAACGCCTTGGCGAAGGTGCCGGGAACCAGACCGGGCTCGAGGATGGTCGAGGCGTACTTCGTGACGGGCTTGGCGATCGACTCGATGTCGACGGCCTGGAAGTCCTCCTTGTGCAGCACAGAGGTCGGCGCCTGGCCGGTGATGCACAGGATCGGGACGGAGTCCGCGGCGGCGGCGTACAGGCCGGTGATCATGTCGGTGCCGGCCGGGCCGGAGGTGCCGACGCAGATCCCGATGCCGCCCGTGGCGCGGGAGTACCCGTCCGCGGCGTGCGAGGCACCTTCGACGTGGCGGTGCAGGGTGTGGCGGATTCCGCCGTGCTCGCGCATCGCCGCGTAGAACGGGTTGATGGCGGCGCCGGGGAGGCCGAAGGCCTCGGTGGCGCCCTCCTTCTCCAGGATCAGGGCGATGGCGTCCACAGTGCGCATGCGGGTCATGAGGTTCTCCTTCGAAGCAACAGGGGGTCAGGCGCGGGCGTCGTCGCCCGGGCGGGTCGAGAGAGCCTCGACCAGGGTGAACAATCCGGAATGGTCCAGGCCGCCGTCGCCGCGGGCGACGGTGGCTCCGACCTGCTGGGCCACGAGGGAGCCGAGGGGGATGGCGACCCCTGCCTCGCGGGCGGCCGAGGTCACGATGCCCATGTCCTTGTGGTGCAGCTCGAGCCGGAATCCGGGGGCGAAGTCCCGGTCCAGGAGCTTCTGGCCCTTCTGCTCGAGCACCTTGGAGCCGGCCAGCCCGCCTCCCAGGACCTTGAGGGCAGCGGTCGTGTCCACGCCGTAGGCCTCGAGGAAGACCACTGCTTCGCTGACCGCCTGGATGTTGGCGGCGACGATGAGCTGGTTGGCCGCCTTGACGGTCTGCCCGGAGCCGGAGGGGCCCACGTGCACGATCGTTGTGCCGACACCCTGGAGCACTTCGTCCACAGCCTCGACGTCCGACTTCTCGCCACCGATCATGATGGACAGTGCGCCGGAGATCGCGCCGGCCTCGCCGCCGGAGACCGGGGCATCCAGCGGGCGCAGCCCGGCCTCGCGGGCCTGCGCGGCCAGCGTCGCGGCGACATCGGGGCGGATCGTGGAGGCGTCGATCCACAGGGCACCGGAGGAGGCGTTCGCGAAGACTCCGTCCTCGCCGCCGACGACGGCCTCGACGTCGGGGGAGTCCGGGAGCATCGTGATGATCACCTCGGCCTCGCGCACGGCGTCGGCGACGGAGTCCGCGCCCTTGCCGCCCGCCTCGACGAGGGCATCGATCTTCCCGCGGGAGCGGTTAAATCCGGTGACGTCGTGGCCTGCGGCGACGAGGTTCTTGGCCATGGGAAGTCCCATGATTCCGAGTCCGATGACAGCGATCTTGGTCATGTCGGGGTCCTTTCGCGGAGTGTTGCGTGTGGGGAGGGAGAGAAGCGGGGCGGAGGAGTTCAGCTGTTGGTGCCGGCGGGCTGGGAGAGCCAGTCGAAGGCCGTGGCGCGATCCTGCTTGTACTCGAGGGCGACGTCGCCCTCGTAGCCCAGGGTGCGCGAGCGCTGGATCCACTGGTCCAGGGGCAGGTCACCGGTGCCCGGGGCGCCGCGGCCGGGGGAGTCGGCGATCTGGATGTGCCCGAACTCGGCGGCGTGCTCCTCGATCACGGCGGCGACGTCATCGCCGTTGACGGCGAGGTGGTAGAAGTCGGCGAGCAGAGCGATGTTCTCCGCCCCTTCGGCGCGCACCCGGTCGATGATCGCCAGGGCGTCGGCCGCGGTCTTCAGGGGGTAGGCGTCGGCGCCGGAGACCGGCTCGAGCAGCACGGTGCCGCCGACGGCGGCGACGGTGCGGGCCGCGAGCGCGAGGTTGGCGACGGCGGTCTCGTCCTGGGCGGCCGCGTCCTGACCCTCGATGCGCAGGCCGTACAGGGCGTTGAACGCGCGGCAGCCGAGGCGTTCGCCGAGTGCGGCGACGACGTGGGCGTTCGCGGCGAACTCCTCCTCACGGCCGATCGAGGAGACGATCCCGCGGTCGCCGCCGGGCATGTCGCCGGCGAAGAAGTTCAGCCCCACCAGCTGGACGCCGGCGGACTCGATCGAGCCGACGAAGTCGTCGATCTCCTGCTGGGACGGGGTGGCGCTGTCGAAGGGCCACCAGAACTCGACACGCTCGAAGCCGGCGTCGCGGGCGGCCTGGGCCCGCTCGAGCACCGGCAGCTCTGACAGCAGCGTCGTGCAGTTGATGACGAAGTCTCGCGGCGACGGCGTGGTGCTGGTGCTGGACATGGAGTGCCCCCTCGGGTCGTCGATGGTTGATCACGGAACCGGTGGTTCTCGTAGTGTGGAAGAATTATTCCGTGTGATGGAAACCCTACGGGGTGGAGGGGGTGTCGTCAACCTCTTCGGAGCGGTGATTCCCTGCCGTGGTGCTGACGATCCCCGGCCGCTGCAGCGCGTGACCGGGGATCGCAGGTGGGAGGGGCGGCGAGGAGCTCAGCCCAGGAACGGCATATGCCGGTGCATGTCCTTGTAGAGCAGGTAGCGGAAGCGACCGGGGCCTCCGGCGTAGCAGGCTTGCGGGCAGAAGGCGCGCAGCCACATGAAGTCGCCGGCCTCCACCTCGACCCAGTCCTGGTTCAGGCGGTACACGGCCTTGCCCTCGAGCACGTAGAGGCCGTGCTCCATGACATGGGTCTCCGCGAACGGGATGGTGCCGCCGGGCTCGAAGGAGACCACGGTGACGTGCATGTCGTGGCGGAGGTCATCGGGGTCCACGAAGCGGGTCGTGGCCCAGGCGCCGTCCGTATCGGGCATCGGGGTGGGGGAGATGTCCTGCTCGTTCGTCACGAACGCGGTCGGCAGCTCGATGCCGTCGACGCGCTGGTACCGCTTGCGGATCCAGTGCCAGGTGGCGGGCGAGGCGCCGGTGTTGCGCACCGACCACGCCGTCTCCGGCGGGATGAAGGCGTAGCCGCCGGGACCCATCGTGTGCGTCGCCCCGTCGATCACGACGGTCAGCTCGCCGTCCATGAGGAACAGGACGCTCTCCGCCTCGGGATCGGTCTCTGGGCTCTCGCTGCCGCCGCCGGGAGCGACCTCCATGAGGTACTGGGAGAAGGTCTCGGCGAAGCCGCTCAGCGGCCGCGCCAGCACCCAGAGACGGGTCCGGTCCCAGAACGGGAGACGACTGGTCACGATGTCGCGCAGGGTCCCGTGCGGGATGACCGCGTAGGACTCGGTGAACATGGCCCGGTCCGTCAGCAGGTCGGTCTGCGGAGGCAGGCCGCCGGGCGGGATCTGGTACGTGGGCGTGCGGAGGGATGTCGAGTCGGTCATGCGGGTGCACCTCCA
>JAKDNE010000150.1 GCA_030451965.1 Brachybacterium sp.
CGGCGACCGCCACTAAGCGAGCACAGAGATCCGCCATCTACCGATCAGATCCACAGGTCTTGCGGGACGATCTTCCAGGCGTGCTGGCGCTTGTCCCGGTCGAGCGCGAGCGTGTCCGGTGAAGGTTCCCCTTACGGGACCGTGGGCTACGACCTGTTTTAGGCGCTGGCATAGAATCACTTGCATGAGCGCGATGCTGGCCGTCAGGCGCGGACGTGCCAGGACCGTCTCGTCGCCCCAGTGCTCCAGTAATTGCGTTCTGTGCCCTTACCTGTGGCTATGTCGATGCGATGGGGCGTGCTCTCGTTGCGCCTTCAAGTTCGCCTCGAGCTTCCGAAAGGTCGCAGTGCAGGGCCCCGTGTCGAGTTTGGGTCAAACGCACCACCTGGGCGCCAGCTGGGTGCTAGCTTCGATACTGCTGGCCATGGATGTCCAGCGGTGGACTGAGCTGTCCGCCTCGTTTCTGAGAATCGAGGAATTATGAGAACCATGCTCAAGCGGCTTGGTGGAGCCGCACTCATCGTGGGATTCGTCTTCGCGCCGCTCTCTGCAGAGGCAGGGCGGGGCCTGTACAGCAAGCAGGGAAGTGACTACTCCTACGACTACGAGTACTCGTACAAGATCCAGATCAGTGATCGGGAAGATGATGGGCATGGGGTCCGTGTTGAGTACAAGATGACGAAGGGTGGCGAGTCGCGTCATCTGTACAACTACAACGGGGTGAACACCAGCAAGTACGAGTCGCTCAACACCTTCCCGCGGGCGCACCGAGCCATTGAGATCCTGAACAATCGGCCGGATGCGTACGGCGACTGGATGTACCCCACGTGATTGCTGCTCTCATAGGAGACGTCATTGCCTGAGCACAGCGTGTTCTGCGAGAACGCCATGGTGACGTTCGGGGAAGTGCTCGCGCTTCCCCGAACGTCGCTTCACGTGGACCGCGGATCATCCATCGCCATCATGGGACCGAGCGGTTCGGGGAAGTCGACGCTTCTCGCGTGTATCCAAGGCCTCGAGAAGCCCACGTCCGGGACCGTGCAAGTACTCGGTCAAGACCAGCGCTCCGCCTCTGCGCGAGCCCGGTCGGATCTGCGAAGGCGGCGGATGGGCCTCATCCAGCAGAGTCCGAATCTTCTCGAGGAATTTTCCACGAGCGAGAATGTCGCCTTTCCGCTCCTGTTCGACGGTATGAAGAGGCCGCATGCTCTGAAGCTCGCGGTCGAGGCATTACGGGGTGTGGGAATGGCTCACCGAACGGACGCGGACATTCGGTCTCTGTCCGGCGGTGAAGCGCAGCGAGTTGCGGTCGCCCGCGCGCTCGTCCGCCCGGACGTGAGCCTCATCGTCGCTGACGAGCCGACGGCTTCGCTCGACGTCGAGAACGCCCGCAGAGTGACCGAGCTGCTTCTCAGTGAGGCAGACCGGCACTCGGCAACGGTGTTGCTCGCCACCCACGATCCGGCGGTCGCTGCACTCTGTGACCGCACCTATCACCTCACTCGGGAGCATGACGCCGCATGAGGACCGTTCTCCGCTTCAGCGCGGCCGTCGCCTTTTCCCACGACCGGCGTCAGCGGTGGCGTCAGGTCTGCCTCCTAGCCGCGAGCTTCATCGCCACCTTTGCCGTTCTCGTGGCACTTGGTCTGATCGCACTGTCCTACACCAGCCCGCTCCGCGCCGGTGCCATGCTCGGTGTGCCCACCGCAGCGGTGGGGGACGATTACCCGGGGATGTCGCCCGAAGGTGCTGTCGCGGCGGTGGTGGATCGTGGCACGTTGGCCATGGATCGGCAGGTTCCGACCGTCTGGATTGAGCCCATGGCCGGGCATGAGGATGATCCGACGGCGGTGCCGCCCGGCCTGGACGAGCTACCAGGCCCCGGCGAGGCGGTCTTGTCGCCCGCGTTGGTCGCGGCCGGATACACCGCAGAAGACTTCGGGTGGCTCAGTTCCGCTGCCGGTTCCGGGACGGACGGGACGATCGGCGATGAGGGCCTCGCAGCAGCCTCCGAACCTCTCATCTTCGTGCGGCCCGAGGCCGGGGCATCCTTGGGCGAGGGTGGAGCGGTGACGTACATCGCAACCTACGCGGAGAGTGATCCGAACGCGGTCTACGGTGGCAATTCGTACGACCCCGAAGTGGTCTCCGTGACCATGATGGCGCCCGGTGTCGCGATCTTTCTCGTCGTGCCGAGCCTCGTACTGCTCATCTCGAGCTCTCGGGCACGATCGCTGGTCCGTGATGAGCGCCTGCGATTCCTTCACACACTCGGGGTACGTGCCCGGACCGCGCGTACAACAATGGCGTGCGAGACCGGTCTGCTGGCACTGAGCGGCGCGCTGATCGCCGTGCTCGCTCACGCGGTCTTCGGCCGTTGGCTCACAGTCATTCCCGCGACGTCCATTCGGTTGTTTCCCGGAGATCTCTCATTGCCGTGGTGGGTGTACCTACCTGCGGTCGCGGTGACCGTCGGATGTGCGTTCTTCTGTGGGGCGCTCGGACGGCTCCTTCCGCGTCGTCGGAGTCGCCGGCCGCGAGCAGGCCACATGATCGCTGTGGCCGGTCTCGTCGCCGCGGTGCTGACCGTGATCGGTTCGGCGACCTCGTGGGTCTCGCCGTCCGTCGCGAGCACGGTGTTCGTGGGCGGGACCATCGGAGTGATCATCTTCCTTCCGCTTGCGGTGCCCACGCTCTCCGCTGCTGCTGCCTCCTCGATGCGCACTATGCGCAGTCCCGTGCTGTGGGCCGCCGCACGTCGGCTCCGTCACGATGCCGTGCATCTCTCCCGCGTCGCCTCCGTACTCGGCGTGCTCATCGTGGTCGTGAGCTTCGCCGTGGCGCTTTGGGGATCCGCTGCGGCGACTCAGGCCGAAGGCTCGTCTTCGCACAGTTCCGGTGCCATTGCCGTCGGCTGGCGAGGAGACCCGGAGGGTGGGCTGGAAGCGGCCAGGGACGCATTTGCGGAAGAGGGCAGGGACGTGTTGATCGTCTCGACGGTCTCTCAGGATGATACCGATGGACCTATGCCGCGCCTCGTCGACGTGGACGATTGCGCGAGCTTCGTCGCGTTCTTCAACGGAGACAGTGCGGACGTCTGTGCACCGGGGAACGGGGATAAGCTTTCGGATTTCGCTGAAGCGAATACCGGGATGCGGACCCCCGAAGACACCACCCGGCTCGGACCGGATGACGGGCTCGGCGATGACGTCGCCATCTTCTCTCGTGAACCGCTTTCCACGCAGAACGTCCAACGCATTCTCGGGTTCCTGCCCGCACTGAACATCAGTCTCACCGCCTCGGACGTCACAGCGCCCCTCCCGATCGTGCAATGGCTCGTGGCAGGAGCCTTGGTCGCCTTCGCCATCCTTGGCCTTGCCATCGTCCGGGAGATCGGCGACCGGAGCGTTGAGGACTCTGGTCGAGACGTGATCTACCAACGCCTCGGACTCTCCTTGCACACGTCGGACAAGCTTGCCTGGACGGTGTTGCTGATCCCGCTTGTCGTCTCCACGGTGACGGCGTTCTTTTGCTCCCTCGTGATCTCCTACGCTGGCGAGGTGCTACAGATCGCGAAGGGCGACACCTTGAAGCTTGTCCTCGTCGCCGCGATCTCGCTCGCGCTCCCCATCGGGGCGATTCTGCTGACTATCCCGGCACGGCGAGCAGCGGCCAGTGTGAATAGGCGGTGAACTCACCTACCCCGTCAATGAGCGTCTGAAGAACCCCGCCATTCAACGGCGGAAGTCACATCTCAACCGTGGCGACGTCGCGGTCTGGGTGCGCCCCTGGGGTATACCCATTTGCGACGGTGCGAGCTGTTGTCGACGGCCGTGTAGGCAGATCGCTCGTCCGATACCGGCGTCGCCCACAAGACCAAGGAGAGCGGCGAGATCGTCCTGCCTTTAAGAGCGATGCGGACCCCTTCCTTTAGCCAGTTCAGTCAGCCAGGCAGCTAGTTCGTCATCAAGTTCTCGGACCGCGAGGCCTGGAGCAGACTTGAACGGCGATTCGACGCCAGCGATCTCCAGTGCACGGGCCGCCCAGTCCGCAGCGGCAGCGGGCCGTGATGCCGCCTCGTTCCATCGTGCACGAGCAACCGCTACCTGGAACAGCTGCGCCGGGAAGTCACCGGCGCCTCTCGCATCCCAAGAGTCCAAGAGCTCGCGCGCCTCACCCAACGCCTCTGCCGTCCCTCGGCGGATTAGCAGCTGAGCGAGATGAACGTCGGCCATGTTCGACGTGCCGTTCATGGTCGGGTTGAGCTCGATGACTCGTCGGAGAAGGCGCTCGGACTCCACTGGCTCGTCATCGAATAGCGAGTCAGCTAGGTCCTCAAGAGCGGGGCTCTCTTCACAGTGGTCTTTGCCTGCTTCGCATACTGCTGGGATCGTGGCTTCCTCTTCGACGAGGCGAAGTTCGACGGCGACATGTCAGAGATCGTGAACCGTCTACCGCTCAGCAGGAGTCAGCGCGACTGACCTGAGCCAGCATCGCATCGTCCGTCGGCCGGCGGTGGGGCAGACCCCCTCAAGTACGGGATTGTCGCGCGGACCGCAGCGCGCCCCACGCGCGATACGCCGCGAGGCATGTACCGAACTGGGGCACCCCAGCACGTCGTCCTGCTCGACGAGCACTGGGCCCTGACCTTGTGCCGCGGCTCGACTGTCAGCGGCTCAGAGCAGCGCGGCGCAGGCGCCGAGTCGCTCCTCCCAGCGGGAGCTGAGCTCGGCGCCGGCGGCATGGCGCTCCAGCAGCTCCGGTGCCGGTTCCCGGCGCCCGACGGGCAGCATCCCCCCGCTCGCATGCAGAGGCTGCTCCACGAGGTCGCCGGTGAGGAGCGTCGCGGTGCCTAGCCCGCAGGCGTACGGCAGCTCGGGCAGGGCGGCGGCGAGCGCGAGGCCCGCGCTGAGGCCCACGCTGGATTCGAGTGCCGAGGAGACCACCACCGGTAGCCCGGCCTGTTCTGCGAGGTCCAGGCAGCGCCGCACCCCGCCGAGGGGCTGCACCTTCATCACCAGCACGTCTGCGGCTTCAGCCCGCGCCACCCGCAGCGGGTCCTCCGCGCGGCGCACCGATTCGTCCGCCGCGATCGGGATGTCCAGCGCGCGGCGCAGTGCTGCGAGGTCCTCGAGCTGGGCGCAGGGCTGTTCGGCGTACTCGAGGCCTCCGGCCGCCCGGTCCAGCAGCGGCAGGGCCGCGAGCGCCTCGTCGAGGGTCCAGGCGGCGTTGGCGTCGATGCGCAGGCGGGCGCTCGGGCCCATCGCGTCGCGCACCGCCTCCAGCCGGGCCGCGTCCTCCTCCAGGGTGGAGCCGGGGTCGGCGACCTTGATCTTGGCGGTCCGGGCACCACCGACTCTCGCGAGGCGATGGGCCAGCACCGGCGGCACCACCGGGATGGTGACGTTGACCTCGACCTCCTCGCGCAGCGGCAGGGGACGCTCGGCGGTGGCGTCGGCGAGCGCGGCGCGCAACCAGGCCGCGGACTCCCCCGGGTCGTAGTCCCAGAACGGGGAGAACTCGGCCCAGCCGGCCGGGCCGTGCAGCAGCAGGCCGTCACGCTCGGTGATCCGGCGGAAGCGGGTGGTCATGGGGATCGACCAGGCACGGAGGTCGTCGATGCCGAGGTCACGCAGGGTGGAGGGGATCCGCATGCTCCCGAGAGTAATGAGATGACGGGCCGAAGGCGAAGCGGACAGGATGTGCGCGTGACCTCATCGCACCGCTCCACCACGCCGCCCGCCCCGAGCCTGCGCCCCGTGCGCCTCGGCGACGCCCCGGCCGTCCTGGACGCCCATCGCTCTGCCGCCGACATGGCCCGACAGGGCACGGTGACCACCCTCGAACAGGCCCGCGAGCAGGTGGCGTGGCTGCTGGCCGCGGACCGTCGGGCGACCGCGATCGTGGACGGAGCGGACGCTCTCGTCGGCCTGGTGGCACTCAGCATCGACGCCGAGAACCGCCTCGGCTGGTTCTTCTACTGGCTCCACGCCGCCCATCGCGGGCAGGGCCTGGCCGCGCGGGCCGCCGTGGCGGTCGCCGAGCGGGCACTGACCCCGTTCGCCGACGGGGGATGGGGGCTGGAGCGGCTCGAGCTCGGGCATCGCGCGAACAATCCGGCCTCCGGCGCCGTGGCCCGGGCCGCCGGTTTCGTGCACGAGGGCAGCGAGCGCGGAAAGTTCCTGATAGACGGCGAACGTGTCGACGTGCTCACCTACGGGCGGCTCGTCACGGACTCGGCACCGGGCGCTGCCGGACTACCCTGGCAGGCATGACCACCGCACCCGTTCCGATGCCCCGTCGGGTCTCCGACACCTTCGACCCGCACCGCTGGCGGGACGTGCCCGCCCAGGAGCACGGCGGGCCCGCGCTGACGGATATCACGTACCACCGGGCCGTGGAGCGGGTGGAGTCCCCGGACGGTGCGCGCACCGAGCGGGACCTGCCCACGGTGCGGATCGCCTTCGACCGGCCCGAGGTGCGCAACGCCTTCCGGCCCCACACGGTCGACGAGCTGTACCGGGCGCTGGACCATGCCCGGCTGGACACCGGGGTGGGCGTCATCCTGCTCACCGGCAACGGCCCCTCCCCCAAGGATGGCGGCCACTCCTACTGCTCCGGCGGCGACCAGCGGATCCGGGGCCGGGCGGGCTACGAGTACGCTGCGGACGAGGCGTACGGGGAGACCACGCAGGTGCGCACCGGCTCCTCGGGCCGACTGCACATACTCGAGGTGCAGCGCCTGATGCGCACCATGGGCAAGGTCGTGATCTCACTGGTCAACGGCTGGGCCGCCGGCGGCGGGCACTCCCTGCACGTGGTCAGCGACCTCTCGATCGCCTCCCGTGAGCACGCCCGCTTCATGCAGACCGATGCGAACGTCGGCTCCTTCGACGGCGGCTACGGCTCCGCCTACCTCGCCAAGCAGGTGGGCCAGAAGCGGGCCCGGGAGATCTTCTTCCTCGCCGAGGAGTACTCCGCACAGGAGGCCTACGACTGGGGCGCCGTGAACCGGGTCGTCGACCATGCGGAGCTCGAGGACGTGGCGCTGGCGATGGCGGCGCGGATCGCCACCAAGTCCCCGCAGGCGATCCGGATGCTGAAGTTCGCCTTCAACCTGGCCGACGACGGGCTGATGGGCCAGCAGGTCTTCGCCGGGGAGGCGACGCGCCTGGCGTACATGACCGACGAGGCCGCCGAGGGGCGCGACGCCTTCCTCGAGAAGCGCGATCCCGACTGGTCGCAGTTCCCGCACCCGCAGGGCTGAGATGAGCGCCGATGCCTCGCCCACCGGAGACCTGCCCTGGTTGGTCCCGCCCGCCTACGACGCCTCCGCCGCCTCGCTGACCGCCCACGCCTCGGCGATCGGTGAGGTGATGGCCGGTCGGGCTCGGCTGTGGCTGGGTCCCTTCGACCCTCCCGCGCAGCTGCCGGCCGGTTTCGAGGACACCGCGCTGGTGGTGCCCACCTCCGGCTCGACCGGCACCGCGAAGGCGGTGGCGCTGAGCCGGGGGGCGCTGCTCGCCTCGCACGATGCGACCGCGCAGCTCTTCGCCGCCGACGGCACCGCACCGGACACCCGCGGCCACGGCTTCTGGCTCCCGCTGCTGCCGCCCA
>JAKDNE010000151.1 GCA_030451965.1 Brachybacterium sp.
GCTCACGTGACGCTCCTGGGCGGTGAACGGGACGAATGATCTGCGGGCTCAGCCTATCCTCGTCGGCCGCTCCGTCGAGATCTCGACGGTGGCCCCCGCACGGGGCGGGAGTATGCCACTCTGGTGCCGGTCGCCGCATCGGTGGCCTGGGAGGAGAGCGGTCGTGACCATGACGATGCGCAGCATTTCGCGGGGCGCCGCCACCGGCATGGGCGCCGTGGCTCTTCTGCTGGGAGCCGCGGCCTGCACGGGCGGCGAGGGGGAGGAGCCCTCGGGGCCGCGATCGTCGAGCTCGCAGCAGGATGCTCCCTCCACCGACGAGGACACGCAGCCCACGGAGGGCTCCGGGGGCGAGGCGAGCGATGATGGCGGTGAGAGCCCCTTCAGGGAGACGGAGCTCGATGCCGCCTCCCAGCGGTTCCTCGACGTCCTCCAGGTCATCGACGACCATGACTGGGAATCCGCCTGCGGCATGGTCCTGGACCCCACCACCGGACTCGCGCCCGAGGGCGACCGTCTGCAGGACTGCGTCGACGGGGTGGAGCCGGTCATCGGCGAGCAGGCCGAGCTGCTCGAGCCCGGAGCCTTCGCCGCGGTGGATGTCTCGATGATCGAGGCGAGCGACAACGGGGACGGCACCGTCTCCCTCAGCGTGCTCGGCAACGACCTCGACATCCCGATGGCGCCCGGGGACGACGGCCGCTGGTATCTCGTCGTCCCCTTCTGACCGCTGCCGGTTCCGAGCCCGTCCCGCGCTGCCCGCCGAACGGCCGGGTGTCCGGGGTGGATCGTGACCTCCCGCATCTGCCCTCTGGTCTGGGCACTCATGGGTAGTTCTCCCCATCTCCTCTCCGGATGAACTGTGCCAGGGTGTGCCCTGACGACAGCAACGGGTGTCGAACTTTTCGAGTGGGAGGACATGAGATGACGTCGATCATGCGCAGAACGATGCGGGGAGCGGCCGCAGGTATGGGAGCGCTGGCGATCGTCGCCGGGACGGCGGCGTGCGGCGGCCTCCTCGGTGGGGATGATGAGGGCGGGGCCAGCACCGAGGAGACCGGACAGGACGGTGGAGACGCCCCCGAGGCTGACGAGGACGGCTCGGACAGCGAGGAGGGATCCGACGACTCGGAGCAGTCCGAGGACACCGCGTCTGACGAGGAGGCCGAGAAGACCCAGAAGGCCGAGGATGCCGAGGACCCGCAGGAATCACAGGGCGGCGAGGACGCCGCCGCGGGGGAGGAGCTCTCCGAGGAGGACCTCACCGCCGCGGGCGATGTCTTCTTCACGTTCATCATGGCCGCTGCGGAGAAGAACGGTGAGGAGGCATGCGCCCTCATCACCAATCCGAACACGGGCGATCCCCTCGAGGGCGAACAGCTCTCCGACTGCGCCGAGGGCTTCGAGGGCGAGGCGGAGGAGCAGGACATCGACCCCTCGATGGCCGATTCGCTGGATCGTTCGATGATCGAGGCCGCGGACAACGGCGACGGGACCGCGAGCGTCACCATGGTGGGACAGGATTCCGGCTTCACCTACATCAAGGCCGACGACGGGAACTGGTACATCGACGGCAGCTCGGTCTTCTGAGACCAGCCCCGGGAAAGCTTCCCCGGGAGATCGATGCCCCGGCAACCAGACTCTGGATGCCGGGGCGTCCTGTCTGCGCCGGGCCTGGTCCGCAGCCCGGACTGCCGGATAGACACCACCCTGTCAACTCCCCGCAGCGGTCGCCGACCGGCCGGGGTCCTGAGGCACACTGGGCACATGGGACATCTCCACGACGACGTCATCCGCACCGTCTCCGACCGGGACGTGCGGTTCATCCGACTGTGGTTCTGCGATATCGCGGGGACGCTGAAGTCCATCGCGATCTCCCCGTCGGACCTCGAGACGGCCTTCACCGAGGGCATCGGCATCGACGGTTCGACCATCGAGGGCCTCACCCGCAGCTATGAATCCGACATGATCCTGCGCCCGGACCCGGCGACCTTCGAGCTGCTGGCCTGGCGCGGGGATGTCAACGCGACCGGTCGGATGATGTGCGACGTGCTCACCCCGGACGGCGAGCCCGCCGCCAGCGACCCGCGCCGCGTGCTGCGTGATGCACTGGGCCGCGCCGAGGAGAAGGGGCTGGAGTTCTTCACCCATCCGGAGATCGAGTTCTATCTCTTCGAGCAGCCCTACACCCAGGGAGAGCCGCTGCGGCCGATCGACCATGCCGGCTACTTCGACCACGTCCACCGGGGCCAGGGCCAGGACTTCCGCCGCACCGCGATCGAGCACCTGGAGGCGATGAACATCCAGGTCGAGTTCTCCCACCACGAGAACGGCCCCGGCCAGAACGAGATCGACCTGCGCTACGCCGACGCCCTGACCACGGCGGACAACATCCTCACCCTGCGCACCGTGGTCAAGGAGGTCGCCCTGTCGATGGGGCAGGTCGCCACCTTCATGCCCAAGCCGATGATCGACCATCCCGGTTCCGGGATGCACACCCATCTCTCGCTGTTCCAGGGTGGGAAGAATGCGTTCCATGCCCCGGGCGCCGAGTTCGGCCTCTCCCGGATGGGCCGGCAGTTCATCGCCGGGCTGCTGCGCCACGCCCCGGAGTACAGCGCCGTGACCAATCAGTGGGTGAACTCCTACAAGCGCCTCTGGGGCGCGCAGGAGGCGCCGAGCTACGTCTGCTGGGGCCACAACAACCGTTCCGCCCTGGTGCGGGTGCCGTTCCACAAGCCGACCAAGGGCACCAGCTCCCGGGTCGAGTTCCGCGGTCTGGACTCCTCGGCCAATCCCTACCTCGCCTTCTCCGTGCTGCTGGCCGCCGGGATGGCCGGCATCGAGGGGGAGTACGAGCTGCCCGAGGGCTCGGAGGATGCGGTCTGGGACCTCACCGAGCGCGAACGTCGTGCGATGGGCATCGAGCCGCTGCCCACCGACCTCTTCCGTGCGCTCGAGGTCTTCGAGGACTCGGAGCTGATGGCGAGCACCCTGGGGGAGCAGGTCTTCGAGTTCTTCCTGCGGGACAAGCGACAGGAGTGGCAGCGCTATCGCGAGCAGGTGACCGACCACGAGCTCCGCTCGACTTTCAGCCGAGTATGAGGACGCCGCGTCCGTGAGAGGAGAGCAGTGAGCACCGAACCCACCACGACCACCGGAGTCCTCGCCCGCCTGGGATTCAGCAGCACCGACCGGGTGCGCCGCTTCCTGGATGAGCCCGCCCTCGCCGGGCTCGGCGACGGCGCCGCGGCCGCGCTGGGGAGGACCGCCGACGGCGACGACGCCGTGCTGGGCCTGCTGCGGCTGGCGGAGGCGGCGCAGGCCGCCGGGCAGGGCGCGCTGCTCGGGGAATTCCTCGGCGGCATCGGGCAGGAGGGCACCTCCGGTGAGCGACTGATCACGCTGCTGGGCACCTCGGTCGCCCTCGGCGACTTCCTCACCCGCCATCCCGAGCGTCTCACGTTGTTGCGTGAGGGCGATGATGAGCTGGCGGTCCCGGCCGAGATGGTGCGTCGGGACCTGCTCGAGGCCGTCGGCGCCGACCCGGAGGCGGAGGTGCCGGTGGCCGGCGGGAGCGGTCGTGAGGTGCGCGACGCGCTGCGTATCGCCTACCACGGTCGGCTGACGCAGATCGCGGCGGCCGATGTCTGCTCCGCTGACCCCACGGCCCTCCAGCCCCGCGTCTCCGGAGCCATCAGCGACCTCGCCGATGCGGCGCTCGAGGCGGCGTCCGCGATCGCCCGCGCCACCGTCGGGGACCACGAGTCGGTGCGCTGGGCGGTGATCGCCCTGGGCAAGACCGGTGCCCGTGAGCTCAACTTCATCTCTGACGTCGACGTCATGCACGTCGTCGCCCCGTCCGCGCAGCAGGTGGGAGCGGACGACGAGATCAGCTCCGAGGCCGAGGAGGACGCCGCCACCATCGGCGCCGCACTGGCCCGCGAACTCGCCCGCGCCTGCTCCGAGCGGACCGGGGAGGGCTCGCTGTGGCAGGTCGATGCCAACCTCCGCCCCGAGGGCAAGGACGGCCCGTTGGTGCGCACCCTGGCCTCGTACCGCCGGTACTACACGGAATGGGCGAAGTCCTGGGAGTTCCAGGCGCTGCTGAAGGCGCGTGCCGCGGCCGGGGACCGGGAGCTCGGCGCGGGCTTCGAGACCATGGTCGAGCCCTGGGTGTGGCAGGCGTCCACCCGGGAGGGCTTCGTCGAGGATGCCCGGGCGATGCGTCGCAGGGTGGTCGCCCACATCCCGCGCGCCGAGGTGGAGCGCAACCTCAAGCTCGGACCGGGTGGGCTGCGGGACGTGGAGTTCACCGTCCAGCTGCTGCAGATGGTGCATGGTCGCGCCGACGAGGTGCTGCAGGGCCGCTCCACCCTCGACTCCCTCGCCCGGCTCGGCGAGGGCGGATACATCTCCCGGGACCACGTGACCGAGATGGACGTGGCCTACCGCTTCCTCCGCTGTGTCGAGCACCGGCTGCAGCTGCATCGCCTGCGCCGCACCCAGGTGCTGCCCACCGCCGCTTCGGACCTGCGCCGCCTCGCACGCAGCATGCGGCTGACCCCCGACGAGTTCCACCAGCGGTACCAGCGCACCCGGCGCCGGGTGCGGCAGCTGCACGAGGAGATCTTCTACCGGCCGCTGCTGCTGACCGCCTCCCAGCTCAGCGACGGCCAGATCCGGTTGAGCACGGAGGACGCCTCCGCCCGGCTGGCGGCGATCGGCTACCGCGACCCCGCCCGGGCGCTCGGCCACATCTCCGCTCTCACCGAGGGCATCTCCCGTCGGGCGAAGATCCAGCGCCAGCTGCTGCCGGCCATGCTCGAATGGTTCGCCGACGGCGTCGACCCGGATCTGGGGCTCCTGGCGTTCCGTCGGCTCTCGGACACCATCGGATCGGCCCACTGGTATCTGGGCCTGCTGCGGGACTCCGGGCTCGCCGCCAAACGCCTCACCCGGGTGCTGGCCGCGGGCCGCTATGTCGGCGAGCAGCTGGAGCGGATCCCGGAAGGGGTGCGCTGGCTGGCCCGCGACGCCCAGCTGCGCCCCCTGGCCCGTGATGTGCTGGGACGCGAGTTCCTCGCCGTCATCTCCCGGGTCGATGACGCCGAGGTGGCGCGGGACGTGCTGCGCCGCACCCGCAACCGGGAGCTGCTGCGCATCGCCCTGGCACACCTCACAGCGGTCGCGAGCCCGACGGAGGTCGCCCGAGCCCTCACCGACCTGGCCGAAGCGGTGCTCGAGGCCGGGATGCTGGTGGCGATGCACGTGGTGGCGCGGGAGCGGAACGCGGTGGGGGAGGACGCCGAGACCCTCGACAGCGAGCCCGAGGTCGACGTCGAGACGGCCCTGCGCCTGCGCGAGAAGCGCTCCGACCCCGCCCGGGCCCTCGGCATCGAGATGGCGATCATCGCGATGGGCAGCTTCGGTGCCCGCGAGATGGGGTACTCCTCGGATGCGGACGTCCAGTTCGTCGTCATCGACCGCGGCGCGGGGAAGGACGCCGTGGAGATCGCCGGGGCGGTCGCCACCCAGACCCAGAAGATCCTCAATGCCCCCACTGCCCGCTCCGACATGCGGGTCAGCGCGGACCTGCGCCCCGAGGGGAAGGTCGGCCCACTGGCGCGGAGCCTCGAGTCCTGGACCGACTACTACCGGCGGGACGCCGAGACCTGGGAGAAGCAGGCCCTGCTGCGGGCACGGGCGGTGGTCGCCTCCGAAGCGGTCGCCGAGCAGCTGTGCGATCAGATGGATCGGCACCGCTACCCCGCGGGCGGGCTGTCCGCATCGGCCCGGCGGGAGATCACCCGGATGAAGGCGCGGGTCGAATCCGAGCGCCTGCCCCGCAATGCGGACCCCTCCCGCCATGTGAAGCTCGGTCGCGGCGGCATGACGGACGTGGAATGGACCGCTCAGATCCTGGCGCTGGAGCACGGCCACGAGGTGGAGGGACTGCGGACCGCGCAGACCCTGGAGCAGCTCGTCGCGGCCGCGGACGCGGAGCTCCTGCCGACGCGGGAGGTCCAGGAGCTCGCCGAGGCGTGGACGCTGGGCTGGCAGATCCGGCGCGGGCTGTTCCTGTGGAAGGGCAAGGAGGGCGATGTGCTGCCCACCGACCGCCATGACCTGCGCGCACTGGCTCTGCTGATCGACGGCGACGACGGTTCCGCCTCGGAGCTCGAGGAACGCTATCTGCGGGTGACCCGTCGGGCGCGGAGCATCGCCGAGGAGGTCATCTTCGGCCCGCAGGACTGAGGAGGGATCCGACGTCGCGCGCGATGTGATCCGCAGTCCCGTCCCGGCGCGTCCCCGCGGGTTCACGCCCCGGCCGGGCGCTGCGCGGCGTACGGTGATCGTCGATCGCCCTGACGCCGTCCCGGCGTCGCCCGCCACCGTGAGGACCCATGACCACGCCCTCCCTCAGCGCCGACACCAAGCGCGGCCGCATGTACCGACTCGAGCCCGACGGCCCGCTGATGTATCCCTCGATCACCACCGTCTCGGGGATGCGCGCCAAGGACTTCCTGCAGGGCTGGTACGCGACCATGGCCTCCAAACGGGCACTGGAGATGTACTCCTGGCTGGACCGCAACCCCCAGCGCGCCGCCGCCGAGATCTCCCGCGTCGCCCGGGACCGCTGGGGCACTCAGAAGCGCATCGCCGCGGCCGCACCGGAGTACACCCGGACCGCCGCGGACTTCGGCACGCTGGTGCATGCCGTGTGCGAGGAGTGGGGGACCAGCGGCACCCGTCCCGACGCCGACGGGATCGGGGCGATCGTCGAGCAGATGCGGACCGAGCAGGGGAGCTTCGCGGCCGAGAAGGATCCGCAGGCACTGCTCGCCCGGGTCGATGTGCGCCTGGAGGGCTATGCGCGTTTCCTGGACGACTTCCAGCCCGAGTTCCTCGAGATCGAGCAGACCGTCGTGAACCACACCGTCGGGTATGCGGGCACCACCGATGCGATCGTGAAGATCGGCAACACCGTGCTCAGTGCGGACATCAAGACCTCGAAGAAGGTGCGCGGCGACTACGCGCTGCAGGGAGTGGCGGTCTGCCGGGCCGAGCTGCTCCTCGACGACGACGGCACCACCCGCGAGATGCCGGACCTGACCGGTGCCTTCGTCATCCACCTGCCGGAGGCCGGCGGCTACCAGGCGGTGCCGCTGCGTACCGGAGACGCCGAGTTCGAGGTGTTCCGCTCGCTGCGGGCCAGCTGGTCCTTCGAACCCGACGAGTGCGCGCTGGAGCCCGCCGCGGACCCCAAGGATCTGCTGCTGTCGCTGCTGAAGGCCAAGGGCGGGATGGACGCGCTGGGCTGAGAGCGGCTCCACCGACATGACGCGGTGACACCTCTTGCCGCGCATTGAACGCGCGTATAGTGTATTGAACATCAGTTCAATCGCAGCGGGGGAGGTCGCCATGGAACCTGCCCCGCCCGCAGATGAACGCATCCTGCGCGCTGCGCTGCAGCGGTTCGCGGTCGACGGACTCTCGGCCCCGCTGCGGGCCGTCGCCCAGGACGCCAGGGTCAGCGCAGGGTTGATCATCCATCACTTCGGCTC
>JAKDNE010000152.1 GCA_030451965.1 Brachybacterium sp.
GACGCGGCGAACGGCGCACCGGGATCGATGTCCTCCCCCACCCCCGTCGCCGAGGGCGGCGACATGGGTGAGGTCGACGGCGGCGAGGAGGCCGAGGAGATTGTGCGCTCGGGCACCGTCGGTGACGGCATCTGGTCCCTCGCCACGGCTACCGCTGCGCCGTCCGAGACCGAGGCGGGAAGCGCCATCCACACCTACGCCGTGCGCGTCGAGGGTGGGACCGGGATCGACGCCGACGAGGCAGCTGCGCAGATCGCTGCCGTCCTGGCCGATCCCCGCGGCTGGCAGGACCTCGAGGAGGTGACGTGCCAGCAGGTCTCGACGCTCGAGGAGGCGGAGCTGACGATCTCGCTGGCATCCCCGCCGACAGTCGACGAGCTGTGCCTCCCGGCGAGGACGGACGGGCTGTGGAGCTGTCGTGTCGGATCGGACGTGGCGCTGAACTCGGATCGCTGGCTGCACGCGACGCCCACCTATGACGACCTGACCGCCTACCGCGCCTACATGATCAACCACGAGGTCGGGCACTTCCTCGGGCACGGCCATGCGCGCTGCGGCGGGGCGGGAGAGGCGTCACCGGTCATGCTCCAGCAGTCCATCGACCTGCAGGGCTGCGTGCCCAATGCCTGGCCCGCGGACGAGCAGTCACGCTGATCCCCGCAGAGGCCGCCTGCTCCCGCTCTCCCCTCGATCCCCTGCGGCAGACTCCTCACCGGGTCAGGTCGTCACCGAGATCGGCTCCGCTCCCCTCTCCGCAGCTCGCGCCCGGGCGCGGACGTCCCAGTCCATGAGGAGGCGCAGCACAAGGCCTCCCGCGAGGAGGCCGCCGACGAGATCGCTCGCCCAGTGCCACCGGAGGAGGAAGGAGACGGTGACGGAGTTCAGGGCGATCACCACGACCGCCCACTGCAGGATCTGCACCAGGCGGTGCGAGGCGCCGGTGTAGTGCGCGATCAGATACACGGCGGCGCCGTACATGAGCACCGCCTCGGAGGCGTGTCCCGACGGGAAGCTGATCCCCTTGTCCCCCATCTCGAACAGCCCGGCCTCGAGGAAGCGCGGGTCGTGCTCATAGGCCGCACCACGGGCGAACAGCACCTTCATCAACCCGATGCCGACCAGGAATCCCAGCTCGGCCAGGCCGGCGATGAGGAGCGGCCGCCAGGACTGTCGGATCGCCGCGATCACCGCCGCCACCCCCAGCAGCACGGGAAGGCAGACCGCCTGACCGGCGATGGGGTCCAGCACCTTCTGTGCGAAGGGCAGCAGGCTCGGATCGAGCCGGTACAGCCAGCGCTTGGCCAGGAACAGGTCCATGTCCTGGAAGGGGCCCGCGGCCACGATGATCACCAGTATCAGGATGATGGCGAGGCTCGGGGCCGAGGTCAGCCGGTGCCACCAGGGGCGATCGCGTTCGCTGGTGAGGCCTCCGTCGAGACGAGTGTCGAGGAGCGCTTCGCGCGGGGACTGGATTTCGGCGACCATCAGGTGGAAAGCTTAGGAAACTTGGGACCGGATCGACGGATCGCAGCGGTGAACCCCACATTCCCGGGCCTGCCCGGCCACGGGGGCCCGGCGAACGCAGCCTGCTCCGCGGGGCACACTGGAGGCACCGCCACGGCATCGGCGGCGCCCCACAGGAACGATCCGGAGGGAGCACGGGATGGTCGGCTCACCGGCCCGCGGTGCGAGCATCGAGGCACGTCATCGCGAGATGCTTGCCCGCTTGGCGAATATCGAGCGGGAGCTCTCCGCCCTGCGGCGCACCCGCGAGGGACTGAGCGATGACGACGAGCACGATCCTGACGGCGTCCCCCTGTCCTCGCAGTGGTCCCGGCTGGAGGGTCTGAGGCACAGCATGCTCGAGGCGCTCGCCTCGATCGATGCCGCCCACGCTCGCTGGTCCCGCGGTGAGGACGGCCGGTGCAGCAGCTGCGGCGGCCCGATCGCCCCTGCGCGCCTGTCCGCCCGGCCGGAGGCGACCACCTGCATCGACTGCGCGCCCTGAGCACGGCCCTCCGGGTGGCCGGTCAGCTCTGCCGCACTGCCTCCAGCTCACGCTGGTCGCGCCGGGCAGCGGTGACCAGATAGCCGCTGAGGATGACGCTCCCGAGCACCGCGAGGGCCAGGATCACCCAGATGCCCATCGCGGGATCGATCAGCTCGAGCACGAAGATGGCGAGCACCGCGGCCGCGAGCACGACCCCCTCGATGATCGCGAACCGGACGAAGACGCGACTGCGCCGTTCCTGCTGTCGGCGACGCAGGCCCGACTCGCCGGTCGGCGCCGGTGCCGTGTCGTCGCTGTTGTGGGCATGGGGGTTGCTCATCCCGACATCGTAGCGACGGTGGACGCCGTCAGCCGTGGCCTCGGACGGGATCGAGGCGCAGCCCCGACGTGTCGCCGGCGAGCGTACGTGCCCCGACGGTCAGGAGTGCGGGCTCACGCCTTGAGCACGTAGCGCAGGGTCTCCACCACCTGGTCGGTGGTCGTGCACCAGGCCTGGGCCTCGGCGTCGACCTCCTTGAGCGGATGGATGATGTCCTCGTCATGGAGGGTCACATAGGGCTTGCCCAGCGCGGCGCAGTAGCCGGCATCGAAGGCGGCGTTCCACTGCTTGTACTTGTCCCCGAAGCGCACCACCACCAGATCACTCTTCTCGATCAGGGTGCGCGTGCGGATGGCGTTGACCTTCGAGGACTGATGATCACGCCAGAACTGGCTGGCGTTCTCGCCCAGATGGTCGCCGGCGGCGTCGCTGGCGGGGTGGTCGGTCACCGGCGCGGAGAAGACCACGTCCAGCCCGGCGGCCTCGGCGCCGCGCTGGATCTCGTCACGCCACTCGGTATGGATCTCGCCGGAGAGATAGACGGAAAAGCTCATGGTCAGGACTCCTCACAGGGGTTCGGACGGGTCTGCTGCTCTGGCGCACCATCCTAGACGGTCGAGGATGAGCCCCGGCTTTCGGTCCTCGAGCGTCCCGAACGGCGGACATGGCTCCCCGGGACTCGACTCGGGCGCGAACCATGACCATGGACGGAACATCTCGCCGGTGCCCAGCAGCGGTGGAAGAATGGCGGCCGTGAGCACCATTGCCGTCGTCGGCGCAGGAGTGGTCGGGCAGACCTATGCGGGACTGTTGGCCGATGCCGGCCATGACGTGAGCATCGTCGCTCGCGGCCGACGTGCTGATCAGCTGCGTCTGTCCGGGATCGTGCTGCACCGGGACGGCAGCACCAGCCGACCGAGGTGTCGCGTGGTCAACAGACTTGCCGAGGCACGGACCGCCGAGGTGGTGATCGTCGCGGTGCGCGGTGACCAGCTGTCCTCTGTCCAGGCAGAGGTTGCGGCGTCGCTAGCGCCGATCGTCGTGTGCATGGCCAACCCGCTCGGGAAGCGCGAGTCCTTCGAGCAGGCCGTCGGTGCCGAACGCACGGTCTTCGCCTTCTCCGGCATCGGTGGTCTCATTGCCGAAGCCGGCTCGGTCCGCTATCACTCCGTGCGCCAGCAGCCCACTGTCGTCGACGTAGGGGCGAGTGCTGGGGCAACCGTGGCGGAGCTGATGAGCACCACCGGACTGGCGGTGCACCGCGAACACCAGATGGCCTCATGGCTCGACACTCGCAGCGTGTTCATCGCCGGCATCGGGGCGGGCGTGCTCACGACCGAGAACGGGGCATCGGGGATCGCGCGCTCTCGCGAGCGGACGCGCCAGATCGTGGGCGCCATCAGTGAGGCCTTCGACGCCCTCCAGGGGCACGACCTCCCGATTCGTCCCGCGGCCCTTCGCACCATCTTCGGGCGTGTCCCGACATGGCTCGCCGCCCGCTACTGGCAGCACCAGTTCGGTGGACCGATGGTGCAGGTGTCCATCGCGCCACATGTGCTGGCCACCAGGTACACGGAATTCCCCCATGTGGCCGCGCACGCACTCACCCTCGTCGGGCACGACGCACCACGGTTCCGCCGCCTGGTCATGCCCTGCGTGTCGACGGGTCACGACGCCTGATCACCCGGTTCCGGAACCTACCGGCCGTCGCGAGCGAGCGCTCGACCATGACCCCGCTCTCGGGCCTCTGGTCAGGATGCCTTCGGTCGCTTCGTCCCGCGATCCGGCCTGTTGCTCGCCGACCGGCAGGAAGCCGACGAACCCCCTGCAGGCAGCACAGCCGAGCGGCCTGCCCGATCGCTCTTCTGTAAGCTCAGCCCGTGGAAACCGTCCTCAACATCTCCGCGTACCTGTTCACTCGGATCACCGATCGTGAGCAGCTGCGTCCGGTGCTGCGCGCGCGGGCGAATGCGGCGGGCCTGAAGGGCACGATCCTCCTCGCGGAGGAGGGCATCAACATGTTCCTCGCCGGTGACGCCGACGCAGTGCGTGGGTACGTCGATGAGCTGCGCGATGACCCCCGCTTCGCCGCCCTGACGACGACGGAGAGCTGGTCCACTGAGCAGCCGTTCCGCAAGATGCTCGTCAAGCTCAAGCGCGAGATCATCCGCATGGATCACCCGACGATCCGCCCGCTCGAGGAACGTGCGCCGGCGGTGGCGCCGCGCACCCTCAAGCGCTGGCTCGATCAGGGACACGATGACGACGGGCGTGACATCGTCATGCTCGACACCCGCAATGCGTTCGAGGTCGATTACGGCACCTTCGAGGGCGCGCTCGATTGGCGCATCACGCGGTTCACGCACTTCCCGGATGCGGCCTCCGCTCACCGCGATGCGCTCGAGGGCAAGACCGTCGTGAGCTTCTGCACCGGTGGGATCCGATGCGAGAAGGCCACGATCTACCTGCGCGACGACGGCATCGATGCGCTTCAGCTCGAGGGCGGCATCCTCGGCTACTTCGAGCACATCGGCCACGACCACTATGACGGGGAATGCTTCGTCTTCGATGAGCGCGAGGCGCTTGCGCCCGACCTCACGCCGCGAGCCGTCATCGCGTCGTAGTGCGCCGCCAAGGGAGCGCAGCGCCCTGAAACGGACACGGCGTACAGTCCACAACGGAGCTGACCCTGGTTCCCCGACGATGGGAGGCCGGATGCCCGGCACCGTTCAACCACCCGCTGCCGCCTCCGACCATTCGTCGGACAACCCGGCATCGAGCCCTCATCTCCTCACTCTGGGACTGCTCGCCGGATCGACGATGGAGAACGAGCGGCGACTTCCCCTGCACCCTCACC
The DNA here is from genome assembly GCA_030451965.1 of Brachybacterium sp. Classification (GTDB taxonomy): domain Bacteria; phylum Actinomycetota; class Actinomycetes; order Actinomycetales; family Dermabacteraceae; genus Brachybacterium. The sequence continues at coordinate 5,188 of JAKDNE010000152.1, forward strand.
ACCTGGACCGGATCGACGCCGACGTACGAGCGCGGATGATCGTCGAGCGCGACTACGCCGCCGATTTCCAGCTGGATCCCGGGTACATCGAGTCACGGGTGGGGCGGGTCGCTGAGCGCGCCGAGGTGATCGCCTCCGCTGATGTCCTGCTGCTGCCGAAGCCTCAGGCGGCGGACGTCGCCGCGATCCCCGAAGGCCGCGTCCTGTGGGGATGGCCCCACTGCGTGCAGGACGCACAGATGACGCAGACCGCGATCGATCGCCGGCTCACCCTCATCGCCTTCGAGGCCATGAACCACTGGACCCGCCGGGGAGACTTCAGCCTGCACGTGCTGCACAAGAACAACGAGCTCGCCGGCTATTGCTCCGTGCTGCATGCGCTCAGCCTCAGAGGATCCACCGGTGACTACGGGCCGCGACTCAGCGCCGTCGTCATCGGCTTCGGGGCCACGGCCCGAGGAGCAGTCACCGCCCTGCAGGCGCAGGGGATCCACGACATCCAGGTCCTCACGCAGCGCGGGATCTCCGCTGTCGGCTCCCCGATCCACAGCGCCAATATCACCCAGTTGAACACCGGCGACGGCCCGGTCCACCTCAGCACGGTGCTCACCGAGGACGGCGATGTCCTGCTCCCGGACTTCTTGGCCTCGCACGACATCGTCGTCAACTGCACGCTCCAGGACGTGGCGGCACCCCTCACGTACCTGCGAACCCAGGATCTGGAGAGGTTCCCCGCAGGAAGGCTGATCATCGACGTCTCGTGCGACGAGGGGATGGGCTTCGAATGGGCCAGGCCCACGGAGTTCGAGGATCCGATGTTCACCGTCGGGCAGGGAGTGAACTACTACGCCGTGGACCACAGCCCGTCCTATCTGTGGAACTCGGCCACCTGGGAGATCAGCGAAGCCCTCCTGCCGTTCCTTCGCACGGTGATGCAGGGACCGTCCGCCTGGATGGCGGATCAGACGATCGCCCGTGCGATCGAGATCCGCGGCGGCGAGATCAGGAATCCGAGCATCCTGGCGTTCCAGGGCCGCGCATCCGAGTACCCCCACCCGCGGTCCGCTGGGGTGTCCTGAGCCTCGCGCACAGGGGCGGCACCGGGTTGCCTCTATGCGCCTTCGCTCACGACTCGGGCGCTACCGCGCCGTGACAGGATCGGCGGCATGAACACCACCGTCGAGCAGTGGGAAGCATCTGTCGCCGAGCTGTGGAGGCGCGTCGACTCGTTCGGCCGTCGGGACGGGGTCGCCGCGATGCGCGAACTGGCCGAGGCCTGCCGGCGATCGACGGCAGGGCAGCGTTCGAACTCGCCGGAATGTACGACTCGATAGGTTTTGAGGACGAGGCCGGAGCTGAGTGCGAGCGCGCTCTCGAGATCGGCCTCGACGAGTCCCGGCACGCTCAGCTCGCTGTCCAGTACGGATCGACCCTGCGCAATCTCGGCCGCCTCGATGAAGCGATCGCGGTCCTGAAGGACGCCCCGACCCATGAATCGACCGGCTCCGCACCTCGCGTCGTGCTGGCTCTCGCCCTCCACAGCGCCGGGCGCAAAGACGAAGCGCTGCAGATCGTGATCGAGGCGCAGATCGAATCGTTGCCCCGCTACCAGCGCTCCATGCGCGACTACGCCGCCGCGCTCACCGAGTCTGCGGGTTCAAGCGAACCGACCGGACATTGACCCTGCACTCCACCACGTCGCCGCACATGACGGTTCCTGCAAAGCAGCAGCTGAACATGCGTCAACGATCCACGAATCTGCAGCACGCCGCACTGCGATCAGCGCAGCCAGCCTTCAAGGCGATGCGCTAGCCACTCGGGCTCCTGCAGCGGGATGCCATGACCGCATCCTTCAAGAGTTTCGAGCTCGCTCCGAACATGGGTCGATGCCAGATGCTCCGCAGATGCCTTCATCAGCGAACGCTCCTTGCTGCCCACGAGAATCAGGGAGCGACCGGGAAATGCTGCCCAACTCGTCGGGATCGTGAACGTGATGTTCTCCCCGACCGACGCCAACAGCGTCCGAGTCGAGATGCCCCTCGAGGTCCGCACGTAGTCACCCATGAGCGAGTCGGGAATGAACAGCTCCTTCGCCTGCAGACGCGCGAAGCGTTCGTTCCGCGCGAGCGGTGCTGCTGCACGAAGCATTGCGAGCGTCGCCCCGTGAAAAGGCGTCGGCTTCGCCTGCGCACTGATGACAGCGACATCTCGCACCAGCTCCGGATATCGGGCGGCCAGGAGTACCGCGAGTTGCGCGCCGAG
>JAKDNE010000153.1 GCA_030451965.1 Brachybacterium sp.
TCCCGAATCGATCCGACCGGAGGAATGGGCGGCACTGTGGGCGCTGGCCGCCCGGGATGACCTCTACCCCTCGGCGCTGATCTCGATCCGCGACCTCGCACGACTACGACTTCGCGAGACGACCCGGTCCGGTGCCCGCGTGTTCTCGGCGCAGATGCAGGTCGCCCTCGAAGGTTTCGAGAGCGCACTGACCCGTTCCCCGCCCACTTCCCCCGGTGACAGCACCGGCACCGAGGAGGCGTCATGAGTCAGGGCAGGAAGATCCGCAAGCGGGACACCGGGGAGAAAGGAAACCGGGGCGAGTTCGGCACCGTCACGCGCGGCGAGGCGGATGTGTCGGTCCCGCAGGCCCGGTCGGTCGATACCGACGGGTCGGCGCAGCCGGCGCAGGCCTGGTGGAATCGCGCCAGTGAGCTGACCGATACCTCCGGGCGGGTGCCGACCATGGGCCGTGACGACGGGCGGCCGCAGCGGCGGACCTACACCGGCGACGACTATTCGGTCATGATGCCGTCCCATGCCTCCGTGCGGCGGTTCGCCGGGCAGGTCGAACAGCGCACCGGTGACCGGTCGCGTCCGTTCGAGATGCCGATCGAGTACACCGGCCCGGATGGTGACTCGGTGATGAGCGCGGTGCGGGTGTCGAAGAAGGGGTGTTCCTACGACGTGCAGATGCCGTCCGACTTCGACCCGGAGCGGAAGGCGCAGGTGTCCGAGTCGGTGCGGGCCACGCTCGAGTCGCGCCGGCCGACCCTCACCCGTGAGCACACGGCGCAGCTGGTGGCCTCCTACCGGCACCGCGCCGCCGGCTCCGGGGTGGAGACTCGTCGGGCCGCCTCGTCGTGGATCAAGGAGATGGGCTATAACGCCGAGGCGCAGCAGGCGACCATCGTCATGTCCCCGACCCGGAACAACCCCACGGGTGCGTACGTGTACGACATGGACCCCGACACGTGGGGCCGGATGTCCTCGGACCGCTCGGCGGGCAAGGCCTACAACGCCTACATCCGTCGTGCCGGCAACGCCAGCGTCGATGTCGCCGTCCAGTGTGACGACTGCGCGCGGTATTACGGCACTGCCACGACCCACGCGTGCCGCGCTGCCGTGTCGTGACCGTCCCGCCAGGGGCGCGGCGCGCCCACTTCCTGGGTGAATCCACGACGGGAAGGGGCGCGACCATGGACACCGCACATGACAGGCCGATCAGCCGGAGCGACCGGGTGCCCGCGCAGGCGCTCGCGGCCGCTGCTCTGGTCTGCGCCGCGATCGCTTTCTTCTGGGATGCCGGTCTGGCCTCGTTCCTGCTCGCCACCCTCGGGGCAGTCATGGCTCTCGGGGCTGGTGCCGTGACCCCGGACGGATGGCTGGTCGCCGATGACGATGAGGGGTCGCTGTGAACACCACCGGAGCGATGAAGGCCTCCGCCTATGCCGCCGAGCGTCGCGAGCAGGCCGCCCGCACCGGGCAGCCGCTGGCGCGCATGAGCGAGACCCTGCCCAACCTGCACGTGCGCGAGAAATTGTTCGTCTGGATCGACAAGGGCCGGGTGCGCACCTCGGACGGCCCCATGAAGGGCCACGAGATCGCCTCGGTGCTGCTGAACACCGACAACGAGACCGACTCGCGCCGCGAGATCGTCATGCCTACCCACCGCGACCTGCGGCTGCTTATCCGCGCGTTCGCCAAGGCCCGCTTCAATACGGTCGATCAGCGCAACGCCGTGCTCGCCGCCCGCCGCGTTCTCGACATCGCCCTGGCCACCCCCTGGTACTCCTCGCTGACGATCATCACCAAGGGACTGTCGGCCCGCTATTGGGCACCGTTCACCGACACCGACGATTTGGCCGCGTGGGCTCGCGTCCTCGGCGTGGCTGATGCTCGCTCGACCACCGGGCTGGGTGACCTGTACCGCCTGGCGATCCGGGGCACCACCACGCACGGGGCCCTGACGACCCGCATCACCGCCGCGTCCGATCGCATCACCCGGGCCCGCACCTTCCCCGGCGCGATCAACGACGCCCAGGCCTACGTGGCGATGGAAGCCCTCGGCGGGCAGTGGAAGGCGCTGTGCGCGGTCGATGAGACCTTGCGGCCCTACAACCTCGCCGCCCGCCGCACCGTCGCCGTGATCCCCCAGCGACAGGCCCGCGAGCAGACCATCGAACGCATGGTGGTGCCGGGCGGGTCGATCCCGTTTCGGGACTCCTCGACGGTGTGGGTGGTCGACCCCCACAGTCCCGATGCGGACCTGCGCGGCGGGAAGGTCCACGGGTTCGGCTACGACCAGGGTCAGTTCATCCTCGAAGTTGACCCCGAGTCCAAGGGCACGTGGTCGTTCCGCTCCGCCTACGGCCGCGAGGTGTACCTGGTCGAGGCCCCCTTCGGCGGCTCGCCGCGTTTCACTCGCAAGGAGCCCTCGGCCTGGGAGGGAGGCGTGCCCCCGGCCGATCCGGTGGAGCGGATCGTCCCGCCCGAACTGTCCCTGGCCGGGATGGACACCACCCCCGCGTGAACGCCCTTCCAGCGTCCTGCCAGCGGGCGGGCGCGCCCACTGGGAGGGCATGGTCAGTACACAAGAAGCCACGTTCCGCGCCGCGATCGCGGCGAACATCCCCGTGTTCCTGAAGGGCCTGTCGGGCATCGGCAAGAGCGCCTTCATCCGCGACTACGCCCGCGCCTCGGGCCGCCACCTGGAATCGGTGGTCCTGGCCCACAAGGAGAAGTCCGACGTCGGCGGCATCCCCACCGTCCGCGAGTCCGCCGAGGGCAAGGCGACCACCGAGTTCGCCGTCCCCGGCTGGGGCGACCGGCTAATCGGCGCCGACAAGGGACTGCTGCTGCTGTCCGAGTTCAACATGGGCGAGATCGACGTGCAGCAGGCCTGCATGAACGTGCTGCAGGAACGGCAGGTCGGCGAGAACGCCTACCTGCCCGAGACGGTCGCGATCGTCCTGGACGGCAACCCGCCCGAGCGGTACGCCAGCTCCAACGACCTGCCCAGCCAGATCGCCAACCGCATGCTCCACCTGGATTGGGAACTGGACAGGCAGGCGTGGCTGGACGGCATGGCCACCGGCTGGCCCACCACCACCGAGAGCGTCGTCGACGACGCGGATGCGCGCACCGACCGTCTCGCCCGCGAGCAGTCGCTCGTGCTCGCGTTCCTCGACGCCCACCGACATTTCATCCACGACCAGCCGACCGACCCCGCCCGTGAGGGCGGCCCCTGGCCGTCGCCGCGTTCGTGGGACAACGCGATCCAGGTGCTCTCTCGCATCGCCGAGACCAACGCCGACGTGCAGACCACCGCCCTGAGCGGCCTGGTCGGGAAGTCGGCAGGCGAGGCGTTCATGCGGTGGCGGATCGAAGCGGCCGACTTCGACCTCCGCGCCGTCCTGAACGACCCCACCACGGAGGATTGGAGCGGCCACCATCCCAGCAAGACCCTCACCGTGCTCGGGGCGGTGGCCACCTATGCGGTCGAGCAGGGATCGAAGGACGCGTGGCAGGCAGCGCTGAACGTGCTGATGCACTGCGCCGAGGTCACCGGACGCAAGGACGTGTGCCTGCGCTCTGCCCGGCTGCTGCTGTCCCGCGCCCCCAAGGGAGCGACCATCCCGGCCTCCGCTGAGGAGACCTTCGGACCGATGCTGCGCAGCATCGGCGCGTGGCTCTGAGCACCGAGGTGCCCGCGGACCAGACGCGATGGGCGATCGGTGGGCACCCGGTCGTCATTGACCTCAGCGGTCGAGGCGATCCGACCAGTAGCCGGGCTCGCGGGCCTCATGCGCATAGGCGAGTACGAAGATCTCACCTGCGCGGACCGCGTAGATCAGACGGTACGGAAACTTGCCGAGGTTCCAGCTTCGGATCATCGGATCACGTCGACGTCCCAGGTAGGGCGGCGGTGAATCCGGCCACTGTGAGATGAGAGCGGAGGCGGCATCGGCTGCGTCAGCGAACTCGTCGCCGAGACTTCCGTCTTCGACGTCCGCGTACTTGATGACCGCGTCGAGATACTCCGCGCTAGCTTCGGGATGTTCGCGCCAGTCGAGGGTCACTTGCGTCGCTGAGCGAGGAGTTCGCGAGCCTTGGCGCGAGTCTCCAGACCGCTCACCGCGTCAACCTTCCCGCTCAACAGCTCATCGAGGCGGCGGTTGACGGTCTCTTCCCACGCGGCGTCGACCTCGGCCTGGCGCGTCTCGTCGACCTGCTGAAGGGTGAGAGCGGCGATTTCACGCTCGTCCGCATCGAAGGTCCTGCCCTCAGCGATGTAGTCCTCCAGCCTCGAAGCCATGCCTTGAGTCTACGCGGGCGATGGACCGTCGGCCAGGATCACGGTTCAGCCAGCACCACCTCCGGGGTGTCCGCGACCGCACTCTGTTTCTCCATTCAGGCGTCCTGCCGGGGCCCGGTCCGCCCACTTCACGAGGAGTCCTACGAGCAGGCCCCGACCCAGGTACTTGGCGACGGCCGTGATCTGAGAAGGAGGAACGATGAGCGACGACGAGACCCTCACCCTCGATGGAATGGCGCTCCAGGCCAACGACACAGATGAGCAGATGGTTGAGGCCCTGTCGGGCCTGGACTTCATCTATTCGCCGTTGCTGGGCCTGGAAGGCGGCGAGCTGGGCAAGCTGAACCGCGACATCCGCGATGGCTACCTCACGCTGCCGGGGCGCTCCCGTAGACAGTCCCTGGACTTGATGATGGGGGCACTGGACAGGGGCCTCGACCAGAATGAGCAGTGGCGTGCGGAGGAGCGGAAACGGTGGTGGCGACAGCACGGCGCCGTGCTCGCCTTTGTCACGTCCATGGCCGTTGTGCTGATCGTAGTGTCGGTCTTCAGCGAGACGATCTTGACGTTCCTCCTGGAGTCGGGAAGCGCCCTGCCGGCAGGAACCGAGGACTGGGTAGTGGCCATCTACGAGATCGCGACGGGGACCGTGCTCCCCATGATGGGCATTCTTGCCCTGATGGCCGTTGGCGTGGTCATCGTCAGGGGTATGACCCGCCGCAGCTCCACGATGTGAAGGTGCGGGGCTCCTCGTCCTCCGTGTGACCACGCTTGAGGGAAGGTGCTGCCTGCGATCTGTCCTCCCGGGGCCCGGGTGCGCCCACTTCATAGGTGCCCCACGAGAAGGAGGAGACGATGTCCGCTCACGCCCGCAAGCTCACCACCGGCCAGGAGGATCGCCTGTCCATCTGGCGTGCGATCGCCGAAAAGCAGGCCCCCTACACCGCCGCGCTGCTGTACGCCGCCCGATACGTGGCCGTCCCGGGCATCGAGACGCTCGGTGCCGTCGATGGCCGTCTGCGCGTGTTCCTCGACGTCGATCTGATGGCCGATCAGTACCGCGATGAGGACAGCGCCCAAGTGCTGGTCCACCTGATGTATCACGTCATGTTCGATCACCACGGTTTGGCCGTGTCTAAGCGCGATGCGGACGGGGCGCTGTCGCCGGACCTGTGGCGCATGGCCGCCGATGCCGCCGTCAACGACGACCTCGAAGACGCCGGACTGGTCTTCCCGTCCACGGTTTCGACCACCGCCGAGAAGATCGACATGGACCGGGGTCTGAGCGCGGTCGAGTACTACGACGATCTCGTCTCCCGGGCCCGCGAGGCGGACATGGAGGGGCTGTTCTCCCTCGACGGCATGGCCGGTGACCTGTTCGACGGCGCCCTGGCGCTGGGGACCGATCTGGCCGACCGGGCCTCGATCGAGTTCCTCGCTCGCACGTGGGAAGACCTGGACCTGATCGCTCCCCCGGCGGAGGACTTCGAGGTCGTCGCCGCCGTCCAGCACGTCGCCGAGGAGGTCCTCAAGGACAAGGGCACCGATGCCGGACGGCTGGCCCGGTGGGCCGAGGAGGTCACTGCCCCGAGCATGATCCCGTGGCAGACCGTGATCGGCGGCTACCTGCGCCGTGCGGTGCGCCGCAAGCCCAAGGGGATGTTCAAGACCTACTCGCGGGCCTCGCGCCGTCAGCCGGTCCGCGTGCGGATGCCCGACGGGTCCGCCGGCCGCAAGATCATCCTGCCGGGCACGTTCCGTCCCGACCCCACGATCGTGGTCATCCGCGACACCTCCGGGTCGATGAGCGATACCGAGCTCGGTGAAACGGGCCGGGAGATCACTGAGATCGCCCAGCGGTGCGGCGTCCACGAGGACCGGGTGTTCGTCCTGGACGTGGACTCCGCCGTGTACAAGGCGCGGGCCCTGTCCGAGAAGGACGTGCTGCGTTCGGCTTCGGGTGGTGGCGGCACCGACATGCGGCTCGGCCTGGCGGCGATCGACGAGGTGTTCGACAAGGACCCGGAACTGGTCATCGTCGCCACTGACGGCGGCACCGACTGGCCCGAGACCGCCCCAGCGTTCCCTGTCGTCGGTCTGATCACCTCCGACGGGACGGACACCACCCCGGACTGGATGCCGTCCGTGTCCGTCACCGGGGTGCCTGCCTAAGCAGGGCGGGATGCAGGCGACGCAGGAGCCGCAATGCCGTCGGTGTCGATCACCGGCGTGCCCGCGTGAGCGCCGTGGGGGGCCCCCCCCCCCCCCCCCGGGGGGGCCCCCCCCCCCCACCCAACCCACCCCCCCCCCCCCCCCCCCCCCCCCGGGGGGGGGGGGGGCCCCCCCGGGGGCGCGGGGGGGGGGGCGGGGGGGCCCCCCCCGCCCCCGGGGGGGGCCCCCCCACGACGGCCTCCATCCCAGCGACGCCGACCGCGCCTGCCGTCCGGGTGGGGTCGTGTCCCACGGGCGAGGCGCCGCGCCCACTGGGTGGGTGTACCCGGCATCTGGTGGAGGAGCGAGCATGGCGCTGAGCGCGGCAGACCTGAACTCTCTCGGGATCGACACGTCGAAGGCGCCGCGGGCCGAACCGTCCCCGGAAGAGGTCACGGCGACCAGGCAGGTGCCGTCCTGGCAGCGGCTCGTGCCCGGATCGGTGCTGGCCAAGGCGCTGTACGAGACAGTCTCGGGGCGGCGCGTAACCGTCATCGACTCCCCGCCCGGGTCCGGGAAGACGACCCTCCTGGTTCAGGCCGCCCTGTGGATCGCCGCGAACACCGACCTGACGCTGACCGTCGCCGCCCCCACGCGGGCCGCAGCCACCTCCGTCGCCGAGCGGCTGGCCGAAACGGAGGAGAGCGCCTCCGTGGTCCTCGCCCTCAACGGGGTGGATCGATCCTCGACGACAGCGATCCACACCCCCGGCAGTGGGGCGTTCCAGGGCGGGGCGGGAGACATCGTGGTGCGCACCATGACGTCGCTGGCGATGAGCACCTCGACCAGCAGTGACCTGCTGCTCCTGGACGAGGCCTACCAGTCGACGTTCGCGTCGCTGGCGGCGGCCGCCAAGGGCTGCCAGCAGGTGCTGATGATCGGCGACCCCGGCCAGCTCGGGCCTGTGACCACCGCCGACACGTCCGTGTTCGACGAGGCCG
>JAKDNE010000154.1 GCA_030451965.1 Brachybacterium sp.
CACCAACCAGCGCGAGACCACGGTGGTGTGGGACAAGAACACCGGCGAGCCGGTCCACAACGCGATCGTCTGGCAGGACACCCGCACCCAGAAGGTCTGCGACGAGCTCGCGGGCGACGAGGGTGCGGACAAGTACAAGGAGCGGGTGGGGCTGCCGCTGGCGACCTACTTCTCCGGTCCGAAGATCAAGTGGATCCTCGACAACGTCGACGGCGTGCGCGAGCGGGCGGAGGCCGGCGACCTGCTGTTCGGCAACACCGACTCCTGGCTGCTGTGGAACCTGACCGGCGGTGCCAACGGCGGTGTCCACATCACCGACGTCACCAACGCCTCGCGCACGATGCTCATGAACATCGACACCCTCGACTGGAACGAGGACATCGCGAAGGACATGACCGTCCCGCTGTCGATGCTGCCGGAGATCCGCTCCTCCTCCGAGGTGTACGCGAAGGGCCGCAAGAACGACCTGCTCATCGACACCCCGATCGCCGGCATCCTCGGTGACCAGCAGGCCGCGACCTTCGGCCAGGCCTGCTTCGAGATCGGCATGGGCAAGAACACCTACGGCACCGGCAACTTCATGCTGGTCAACACCGGTGAGGAGCTGGTGCACAGCGAGAACGGGCTGCTCACCACCGTCGCCTACAAGATCGGCGACCAGAAGGCGGTCTACGCCCTCGAGGGCTCGGTCGCGGTGACCGGTTCGCTGGTGCAGTGGGTGCGCGACAACCTCGGGCTCATCAAGGACGCTCCGGAGATCGAGACCCTCGCCAAGGAGGTCGACGACAACGGTGGCCTGTTCATCGTCCCGGCCTTCTCGGGCCTGTTCGCCCCGCACTGGCGCTCCGACGCCCGCGGCGCGATGGTGGGCATGACCCGCTTCCACAACAAGTCGCACATCGCTCGTGCGGTGCTGGAGGCCACGGCCTTCCAGTCCCGCGAGGTGCTGGACGCGGCGATCGCCGATGCCGAGAGCGAAGGCGTCAAGCTCACCGAGCTCAAGGTCGACGGCGGCATGGTCATGAACGAGACGCTCATGCAGTTCCAGGCCGACATCCTCGGCGTGCCGGTGGTGCGCCCGAAGGTCATCGAGACCACCGCCCTCGGTGCCGCCTACGCGGCGGGCATCGCGGTGGGCTTCTGGGACGGCGAGCAGGACGTCATCGACAACTGGGCCGAGGACAAGCGCTGGGAGCCCGCGATGGACGTCGAGACCCGCGACCGCTACATGCGCCTGTGGCGCAAGGCCGTCGAGCGCACCCTGGACTGGGTCGACGACGACACCGAGGCGCTGTACAGCTGATCGACGAACTGCGGGCGCGCAGCGGTCGGTGAGGGACGAGCCGGCGGCGCAGCGTTCGCGGGAGGAGATCAGCGAGAGGTGCTGAGGCTGATCCTGCGGGTTACTCCTCAGTCATGTGCGCGTGAGAGCCAGAAATCGTTCTCACGCGCACATAACGTTGTGGTCACCCTGGATCCGGCACGGCCACCGGGCATCAGCGCGTGGACGCGGGGCATGGATCTGCGGCCACCGGGCATCACACGTGGTCATCGGGCATTTCGGACTTATGGGTCACGCTTGTGCGCCGCATCGCGCGCATCGGCGGACGGGTGCGGATCATCACGACGGATGTCACCGTCCGGCAACAAGACCGCGAAGAGCCCTGTGATCGGCGGCACTGAGGCGTAAGGTCGGACCCACCCTGGTCCCCGGGCGCCCTCGGGCGCCCCGTCGGTGACCGTCTCGGCCGCTGTTGTCCGACCAGGGCCGTCGCGTGCCTGTTCCGTGGGGCCCTCCCGAGGTCCGGTGTCTCTCGCGCGATGTCGCGACCTCGTCCCTCCTACCCCATGTCCCTTCCCCACTTCCCCTGAGATCGGAGCCTCCTCATGGATCTCGTCTTCAAGATCATCGCCCTGGTCGTCTATTTCGCCGTCATGGTCGGGATCGGCATCTACGCCTTCCGCAAGACCTCGGACGGCGAGGACTACATGCTCGGCGGGCGTCAGCTGCACCCGTTCACCGCCGCGCTCTCCGCCGGTGCGTCCGACATGTCGGGCTGGCTGCTGCTGGGCCTGCCCGGCGCGCTGTACATGGGCGGTCTGGTCGAGGCGTGGATCGCCGTCGGCCTCACCGTCGGTGCCGGACTGAACTGGTTCTTCATCGCGCCGCGGCTGCGCCAGTACACGCAGATCGCCAGCAACTCGATCACCGTGCCGAGCTTCTTCGGCAACCGCCTGCATGACCGCACGAACATCCTGCGCATCGCCGCGGGGCTGATCATCCTGCTGTTCTTCACCTTCTACGTCTCCTCCGGCATGGTCGCCGGCGGCGTGTTCTTCCAGTCGATGTTCGGTGGCCCGTACGTCACCGGCATGCTCGTGGTGGGCGGCGTGACGATCCTGTACACGCTGTTCGGCGGGTTCCTCGGCGCGAGCTACACCGACGTCGTCCAGGGCATGATCATGCTGGTCGCGCTCATCCTGGTGCCGGTCACCGCGATGTTCGTGGTCGGCGGCCCCGCCGCGATGTTCGCCTCGGTGCGAGAGGTCAACGCGGACTTCGGGTCGATGACGGCGGGCGCCTCTGCCGTCGGCATCCTCTCCTCGCTCGCCTGGGGTCTGGGCTACTTCGGCCAGCCTCACATCATCGTGCGCTTCATGGCCCTGCGCTCCTCCCGCGATGCCAAGTACGGCCTCGTGGTGGGCATGAGCTGGATGATCCTGTGCGTCATCGGCGCCGTGTTCACCGCGCTCGCGGGCCTGGCCTACTTCCAGCAGAACCAGGACGCGATCCTCACCGACGCCGAGAACGGCGAGTCCGTGTTCCTGGACCTCTCCCAGCTGCTGTTCCATCCGATGCTCGCCGGTGTGCTGCTGGCCGCGGTGCTCGCGGCGATCATGTCCACGATCTCCTCGCAGCTGATCGTCTCCAGCTCCGCCCTGGTCGAGGACCTGGTCGGCGGCGTCGGGATCAAGCTCAGCGCCAAGGCCGCCCTGTGGTGCGGCCGGATCGGGGTGCTCGTGGTCTCGATCGTGGCGCTGGTGCTCGCGCTGGACCCGGGCAGCTCGGTGCTGGGCCTGGTGGCCTTCGCCTGGGCGGGCTTCGGTGCCGCCTTCGGACCGATCGTCATCCTGTCGCTGTTCTGGCGTCGCCTCACCACGATCGGTGCCGCCGTCGGCATGGTCGCCGGTGCTGCGGTCTCCTTCACCTGGGGCCAGTTCGAGCCCGACGTGGCCTGGGGCCTGTTCGGCGGGGATCACCTCTACGAGATCATTCCCGGCTTCCTCATCTGCCTGGTGCTCGCCGTGGTGGTCAGCCTGATCACCCCGCAGCCGCCGGCGAAGGCGATGGAGGAGTTCGACGACATGCTCGAATCGTTCTCCACCGGTGTCGCCCGCGACCGCACGGCCGAGAACGCCGCAGCGACGGGGGCCGGGCCCACGGCCTGACCCGTCCTCACTGCACGAACCCCCTGCGAGCCGGTGATGCTCGCAGGGGGTTCGTCGATTCGCCGGGGCCGGGGCGGGCGTCCGGAGCCGTCGCGGTCAGTCGCCGAAGACCAGCTCGTCCTCGGGGCCGTGCACCCCGGGCCGCACCGCGAACAGGGAGCCGGCCGCCGGATCCTCGCCCTCGGCGAGGTTCTCCCGGCTGGTGGTGATGAACAGGGTGCCGCGGTCCTCGCCGCCGAAGGTGCAGGCCGTGACCTGCCGGGCGCCGACGGAGATCCGCTCGGTGACCTTCCCGTGCCCGTCCAGCCCCAGGACCTGGCCCCCGGAGTGCATCGCCACCCACACGTTCCCTGCGGCATCGAGGCAGAGCCCGTCGGGATGGCCGTCCTCGGCGGTGAGATCGGCGAAGGGGCGGCGGCCGACGAGACCATCCGCGTCGGACCAGTCGAAGACGTCCACCCGTCCAGTGGGGGTGTCCACATAGAACGCCCGTGCGCCGTCCGCCGTGAAGGCGAGACCGTTGGAGATCGTGAGATCGCCGAACAGCCGCGTGGTGGTGCCGTCGGGCAGCAGGCGCCACATCGCGGCGGCGCCGGGGCGCTGGTCGTAGGCCATCGAGCCGCACAGGAACGAGCCGTCCGGCGCGATCGCGCCCTCGTTCATGCGCACGTCCTCCTCCCACAGCGGGGGAAGCTCGGTGATCGAGCCGTCGGCGTCCTCGAGCGCGAATCCCTTCTCCAGTGCGAGCACTGCACCGCCGCCGGCGGCGGGACGCACACAGGCGACCACCGAACCGGGCGTGGGGATCCGGGTCACGGCGCCTTCGGGCGCCTCGGTGGCCAGGGGCCGACCGGCGGTGGTGCCGGGGCCGACGGCGCCCGCCGGATCCAGGTGCAGGAGATCGCCGGCGAGCATGTCGACCCAGCGCAGACCGCCCCAGGTGTCGGACCAGTAGGGACCCTCGGCGTGGTGGCAGAGCGAGTCGGTGATGCGATCGGCGAGCATGGGAGCCTCCGTTCACGCGGTGTTGCGTTGCCCCACCGTACGGGCTGTGCGGGGGAGCTGCAGGATCATGCTCAAAGGTGAGCTGCTCCTGCAGTCCCCGCTGCGAAGGAGATCTGCGGGGAAGGTCCGGGTACTGCAGGCGCAGGGTGTGCAGATCGGCCGTGCAGAGGCGCAACAGCAGATGGCCTGCACGGATCTCGGGATCGTCCGACGTGCGGTCCTCGCTCGAGGTGGACGCGGGTCCGGGGCGCCCGACGCTCAGCGGCAACGGGCACGCGGTGCCGGGAGCGGAGACATGTGGGCTCCGACCAGCGGGCGATGCGTCGGCTCCATCCGGGGCGGCACACGGTCGCCTCGCCCCTCTTCTCTACCGGGACCGCACTGCCGGGATCGACGTGGTCGCGCCGTGGGTGACGCGTGCTGCCCGCGTGGCTCGGCTCGCACCGCCCGTCCCACGCCGCTCAGCCCTCGCGCTGGAGCCGGGCCAGGGCGTGGGTGATGTCCCGGGTGGCCGGGTAGAGCTCCCGGTACATCCGGTACAGCTCGTCGTAGCGCGCCCCGGCTGCGGGATCGGGGACGCACACGTGGTCGATGTCGTTCCAGGCGCTGGTGTCCAGGCCGTGGGCGGCCCGGGCCGCGAGCATCGAGGTGCCGTAGGAGGCGCCGACCGTGCGCCGCGGGACCTCCTGGGTGAGTCCGGTGACGTCGGAGACGATCTGCGGCCACAGCTCGTTCCGGGTGCCGCCGCCGACCGCCACCATCCGGTCGATCCGCACCCCGGCCTCGCGCAGCGCCTCCACATGGTGGCGCACACCGTAGGCGGCCGCCTCGAGCGCCGCCCGGTAGAGGTCCCCGCGCGTGTGGGACAAGGTGAGTCCGGCGACCACACCGCGGGCCGAGGGATCGGACATGGGGGAGCGCTCGCCGGCGAAGTACGGCAGCATCAGCAGGCCGTTCGCGCCGACACCGCTAGTCTCCGCCTCGCTGATGAGGGTCGCGAAATCGGCGTCACCGGTCAGCTCCCGCAACCACCCGGTGATCGCCCCGGAGCTCGCCATCCCGCCCGAGAGGGTGAACGTCCCCTCCGTCGTGCCCGAGGTGACCCAGAGGCTGCGACTGGGGGCGGGTCGGTCGGTGACCGCGACCAGGAAGGTCGTGGTCCCGTACATCAGCATCACGTCGCCGGGCGTCGTGGCACCGACGCTGATCGCCTCCGCCCACGCGTCGATGGCGCCGGCGACGACCGGCACCCCGGGCTCGATGCCCGGCAGCTGCCGGGCGGCGTCGGCCGTCACGGTCCCGACGATCTCGTCCGACCACGTCAGCGGCGGCAGCTCCAGCCCCGCGGCGACCTCCTGGGTCCAGGGTCGATGCCAGTCCAGCACGGCGGTGTCGTAGATCGGGGTGACCATGGAGGCGCTGGAATGGTCGAGCATGTACTGCCCGGTGAGGCGGAAGGCGAGGTAGGACGACGGCATGAACAGCCGCGATGCCCGGGCGAACACCTCCGGCTCCTGGTCGGCGACCCAGCGGATCTTGGGGCCCGCCGCCTGGGAGGAGAGCACGCTGCCGCAGCGTGCAAGGATCTCGTCCTCGCCGAAGTGCCCGGTCAGATGGGTGATCTGCTCCTCGGCGCGGGAGTCGACGCCGTAGAGGATCGCCGGCCGCACCGGCTCGCCGTCCTGGTCGGCGAGCAGCACGCACGGACCCATCCCGGACACGCCGATCCCGGTCACCCGCGCCTCGGCCCCGGCGGTGAGCTCCCTGGCGATGCTGACGAACTCCTCCCACCACACCCGGGCGTCCATCTCGACGTGCCCGGGGGCGGGCCGGGAGACCGTGTGCTCGCGGGTCGCCGTGCGCAGGATCCGGCCGTCGAGCGCCACCAGCACGCCCTTCGCGCTCGAGGTGCCGATGTCGATGCCCAGCACCGCGCCCTCAGTCTCTGCCATCGACCTGCCCTCTCCTCGTCGCCTCGTCCTCGGGGCCCGTGCCGGACCGGCCGACAGGACCTGTACATCCTGCCATCGACCGGCCGCGCGGGCTGCCAGGGACGAGGGCCGGACCGGGGTGCCCCACCCGTCCGGCCCGGTGCCGGAGGACGCCGTGCCGACGCCGGGCGCGACACCGGGGGAGCGCTGCGCGGATGCCGGACGGGATGCCGGGTGCGGCGCCGAGCGAGGCCCGGACGGACACGGCGCTCCGCGCTCCGCGCTCCGGGTGCCGATCACCGATGATTGCGCGACCCACGGCCCACCTCTATAGGATCGGTCCGCCGAGGGCGGCACGTCCTTTCGGCACATCCGTGCTTCGATATCGAGGTCGGCCACGGCACGACGACGAAAGGAACGGACGTGCTCGAATCCCACATGGACCCTCAGCTCCTGCACCGCGCGGCGACTGCGTACTACCTCGACGACCTCCGGCAGGCCGAGGTCGCCGAGCTGCTCGGCGTCTCGCGCCCGACGGTCAGCAAGCTGCTCACCGAGGCCCGGCGCGTCGGAATGGTGCGCTTCGAGGTGCTCGATGTCGGCGAGCCCGACGTGACCGGCCTTGAGGAGCGCCTGCGCGGTCTGCTGGGGATCGACGAGGTGCGCATCGCCGCGGGGGACCAGACCCAGCGCGAGTACCGCGGGCTCGGCGAGCTGCTCGGCGACGTGCTGGCTCGACTCGAGCTGACCCGGGGCGACGTGCTGCTGATCTCCTCGGGCAAGACCACCGACGCCGTCAGCCGGATGCCCGGCATGCCGGATCTGCGCGGTGTGGTCATCGCCCCCACCGTCGGTGGCCAGCAGGAGTCCGACCCCGCCTTCCAGACCAACGAGACGGTGCGGAACCTCGCCAACCGCACCGGGGCGGAGCCCCGCTTCATCTTCGCGCCCGCTCTGCCGAGCCCCCGCCTGTGGCGCTCCCTGCAGGCCGATCCGA
>JAKDNE010000155.1 GCA_030451965.1 Brachybacterium sp.
GCCACATGGGGGAGATCCACCTGCGCGGCCCCCAGGCCGGGGACGCCCTCGACCATGCACTCGCCGGCAAGCTGTCGGCGATGTCCGTGGGGCGTGCGAAGTACTCGCTGCTGCTCACCGAGGACGGCGGTGTGATCGATGACGTCATCACCTACCGTCTCTCCGAGGAACACTTCCTGGTGGTCGCCAACGCCTCCAACGCCGAGGTCGACTCCGCCGAGCTCAGCGCCCGGACGAAGGGCTTCGACGTCGAGGTCGATGACGCCTCCGCGCGCACCGCGCTGATCGCGGTGCAGGGCCCGGTGAGCGAGCAGATCCTGCGGGACGCCCTGCTGAGCGGAGGCAGCGAGGGCAGCGGAGTTCACGGCCTGGTCGCAGACGATCTCGCCGAGATGAAGAACTACCGCTTCACCGAGAGCACCTATCGCGGGGAGCCGATGCTGATCGCCCGCACCGGATACACCGGTGAGGACGGCTTCGAGCTGTACGTCCCCAACGAGCTCGCCGCAGCGCTGTGGGAGCAGCTGACCACCGCCGGCGGCGATCGCCTCGTCCCGTGCGGGCTCGCCTGCCGCGACACCCTGCGCCTCGAGGCCGGGATGCCGCTGTACGGCAACGAGCTGGGCCGCGAGCTGTACCCGGCCCAGTCGGGCATGGGTCGCATCGTCGCGCTGAAGTCCAAGGGCGACTTCGTCGGCCGTGCGGGCATCGAGGCCGCGGACATGTCCGACCTCCCGGTCCTGGTGGGCCTGGTCGCCGACGGCCGCCGCGCCGCACGGGCCGGCTCCCAGGTGCGCGACGCGGAGGGGAACGAGGTCGGCTCGATCACCTCCGGCGTCCTGTCCCCGACGCTCGGCCACCCCATCGCCATGGGCTTCGTGTCCACCAGCGTCGCCGAGCTCGGCACCGAGCTGGTGGCCGATGTGCGCGGCAAGGACCTCCCGGTCCGTGTCGTCAAGACGCCGTTCTACGCCCGTGACTGAGGCATTCCCACGACTGCCCCCTGAGTTCCCCGAAATCTCCCGTCCCCAGGAAGGACCAACCCCCATGTCCGCAGAACTTCTGTACAGCAAGGATCACGAGTGGGTCCGCGTCGAGTCCGATGGTGCCGCCGTCGTCGGCGTGACCGACTTCGCCGCCGAGCAGCTCGGAGACGTCGTCTACGTGGACCTGCCAGAGGTCGATGACGAGATCACCGCCGGCACCGAGATGGGCGAGATCGAGTCCACCAAGTCAGTCTCCGACCTGTTCTCGCCGATCACCGGCACCGTCACCGAGATCAACCAGGCCGTCGTCGACTCCCCGGAGCTGGTCAACTCCTCGCCCTTCGAGGAGGGCTGGTTGGTCAAGGTCAGCTTCGACGCGCTCCCGGAGGATCTGATGAATGGCGCGGACTACACCGCCTTCACCCAGTCCTGATCGCTGCGGAGGCGGCCGCCGCGCGGCGGCCGCCCCCCCCGCCGCCACCGCGCGCCGCCGCGCGGTGGACCGTCACCCATCCAGAACCGCACGCAACACCAGGGGCGCCACTCCATGACCGCATCGTCTGCGCACGCACACGACTCCTTCGTCCGCCGCCATGTCGGCACCGACCCCGACGCGCAGCGTCACATGCTCGAGCTCCTGGGCTACGAGACCCTCGACGAGATGCTCACCGCCGCGGTGCCCAGCACGATCCTGCTGGACCAGGGCGAGGGGCCGCGGAGCATCGAGTCGGTGGTCCCCGCCGGCGTCTCCGAGCCTGCCGCGCTCACGGAGCTGCAGGCCCTCGCCGACCGCAACACGGTGCACCGCTCGCTGATCGGTCTGGGCTATCACGGCACCCACACCCCCGCGGTGATCCAGCGCAATGTGCTGGAGAACCCGGCCTGGTACACCGCCTACACCCCGTACCAGCCGGAGATCTCCCAGGGCCGCCTCGAGGCGCTGCTGACCTTCCAGACCATGATCTGCGACCTCACCGGGATGGACGTCTCCAACGCCTCCACCCTCGACGAGGCCACGTCCGCGGCCGAGGCACTGCTGCTCGCCCGCCGCAGCGTCAAGCGGGGCGGCAACGTGTTCCTGGTCGACACCGATACCCTCCCCGCCACCAAGGCGGTGCTGCAGGGCCGGGCCGACGGCATCGGCGTCGAGCTGCGCGAGGTCGATTTCGCCGTCGACGGCGCCCCCGAGGGCGACTACTTCGGCGCACTGATCCAGTACCCCGGGGCGTCCGGACGGGTCTGGGATCCCCGCGACGTCATCGCCGAGGTCAGGTCCACCAAGGCTGTCGCGATCGTCTCCGCGGACCTGCTGGCCCTGACCATGCTCGCCTCCCCGGGCTCGCTCGGTGCGGATGTCACCGTCGGCACCTCGCAGCGCTTCGGCATCCCGCTCGGCTTCGGCGGTCCCCACGCAGGCTTCGTCGCGGTGCGCAAGGGACTCGAGCGGCAGCTGCCCGGTCGCCTGGTGGGGGTGTCCAAGGACGTCGACGGCAACCCCGCCTACCGGCTGTCCCTGCAGACCCGCGAGCAGCACATCCGCCGCGAGAAGGCCACCAGCGCGATCACCACCGCTCAGGTGCTGCTGGCGGTGATGGCCGCGATGTACGCCGTTTACCACGGCCCCGAGGGGCTCACCAGGATCGGTCGCACCGTCGCCGATCACACCGCATCCCTGGCCGATCTGCTGCGCCGCAGCGGCTTCGAGCTGGCGGAAGAGAGCTTCTTCGACACCCTCGAGGTGCGGGCCACCGGTACCGCCGGAGCGATCGCGCGCTCCCTGCGCGATGCCGGCTTCCTCGTGCACACCGTGGGCGACGACCTGGTGCACCTCTCGCTCGACGAGACCGTCACCGTCACTGACCTCGAGAAGATCGCTGCGGCCTTCGCCCCCCATGCCCCGACCCCCGGCCAGGAGCTGGCAGCGGTGAATTCGGGCAGCGGCTGGGACGGACTGGTGCGGGAGGACCCCTTCCTCCAGCACCCGGTGTTCTCCTCCTTCCGCTCCGAGACGGCGATGATGCGCTACCTGCGCCGCCTGGGGGACCGGGACTTCGCGCTGGACCGCGGGATGATCCCGCTGGGCTCGTGCACGATGAAGCTCAACTCCGCCACCGAGATGGCCGGCATCACCTGGGCGGGCTTCAACGCGGTCCACCCCTTCGCGCCCCGCGAGGACGTGACCGGCTATCTGGAGATGATCACCCAGCTGGAGACCTGGCTGGCGGACCTCACCGGATACGACACCGTCTCCCTGCAGCCCAACGCCGGCTCCCAGGGCGAGTTCGCGGGACTGCTCGCGATCCGCGCCTACCACGCCTCCCGCGGGGAGAGCGGGCGCGAGGTGTGCCTCGTGCCCAGTTCAGCGCACGGCACCAACGCCGCCTCGGCCGTGATCGCCGGGCTGCGCGTGGTGGTGGTCGCCTCCGACTCCCGGGGCAACATCGACCTCGACGACCTGGGGCAGAAGATCAAGGATCACGGCGACGAGCTCGCCGCGATCATGATCACCTACCCCTCCACGCACGGCGTCTACGAGGAGGAGGTGCGCACCGTCTGCGAGCTGATCCACGATGCCGGTGGTCAGGTGTACGTCGACGGCGCGAACCTCAACGCGCTGCTGCAGGTGGCCCGTCCCGGCGAGTTCGGCGGCGACGTCTCCCACCTGAACCTGCACAAGACCTTCTGCATCCCGCACGGCGGCGGCGGCCCGGGCGTCGGCCCGGTGGCGGCGAAGTCGCACCTGGCGCCTTTCCTGCCCGGCCACCCGGCGATGCAGCAGCAGGAGCACCCGGTGGTCGGCCAGGGCCACCGCCCCCATGACGGCCCACCGGTCTCGCAGTCGCCCTACGGCTCCGCGTCGATCCTGCCGATCACCTGGACCTACATCCGGCTGATGGGGCCGGACGGCCTGCGTCACGCCACCGGTGCCGCGGTGCTGGCCGCGAACTACATGGCGCGCCGCCTCTCGGAGTCCTTCGAGATCCTCTACACGGGGGACAACGACCTGGTGGCCCACGAGTGCATCGTGGACCTGCGCCCCTTCACCGACCGCACGGGGATCACCGTGGACGACGTGGCCAAGCGGCTGATCGACTATGGCTTCCATGCCCCGACCATGTCGTTCCCGGTGGCGGGCACGCTGATGGTGGAGCCGACGGAGTCCGAGGACCTCGCCGAGATCGATCGCTTCGTCGACGCGATGCTGATGATCGCCAAGGAAGCGGAGGAGGTCGCGGCCGGTACCTGGCCGGTGGACGACAACCCGCTGGTCAACTCCCCGCACACCGCAGCCTCGATCGCCGTGGGGGAGTGGACCCACCCGTATTCCCGCGAGATCGCCGTCTACCCCGGCAGCTGGACCGCGCTCGAGGACGACTCCGTCCATGACAGCGCCCAGATGCGGATCCAGTCGAAGTACTGGCCGCCGGTGCGCCGCGTCGAGCAGGCCTTCGGCGATCGCAACCTGGTGCCCACCTGGCCACGTGACTGAGCCTCACGGAACAGAGGGCCGCGGGTCCATGGCAGAGATCCTGACCACCCGCGTCGTCGAGCACCCGGAGCTGGTCGCCCAGCGCCTGTGACGGGAGCCGGGGCGCGGCGAAGTGTTCACCTGGTGGTCACGCGGACGTGGCGCAGAGGACGATCGGGCGGCGCATCATCGGTGGCGTGAGGATTCTCGTCATCTCCGAATCGTTCCTTCCGCACATGGACGGCGTCACGGGCTCAGTGCTCCGCGTCGTCGACCACTTCGCCGCCACCGGCGACGACCTCGGCGTCATCGCCCCGCAGCGGCCGGGCGCCGACACGTCCCTGCGTGCCTCCTGCGGCCGACGGGTGCGGGTGCGGCGCATCGCCTCCGCCCCCGTGCCCGGCCACCGGGGCGTGCGCATCGCCACCATCAGCGCCTCGGCGCTGCGCCGATGCATCGACGAGTTCCGGCCCGACGTCATCCACCTCGCCTCCCCGATGATCCTCGGCGGTCGCGCCGCAGTCGCGGCGCAGAGGGCCGGCGTGCCCACGGTCGCCGTCCACGACGCCGATGTCCCCGGGGGCATCGCGCGGTACGGTATGCCGTTCCTGGAGAGCGCGACCTGGTGGCTGCTGCGGGACGCCCACAATCGGGCGACGGTGAACCTCGCCCCGTCCCACGCGTCCCGCGACCAGATGCTCGGCCGCGGCATCGAGCGGGTGGATCTGTGGCGGCGCGGCGTGGACACCTCGCTGTTCTCCTCGGCGCTGCGCAGCGAGACGCTGCGCGCCGCCTACGCGCGGCCCGAGGAGAAGCTGGTGGCCTACGTGGGTCGCCTCGTTCCCGAGAAGCAGGTCGAGGACCTCGAGGTCATCCACGAGATGCCCGGGGTGCGCCTGCTGATCATGGGAGACGGACCGGAGAAGGACACATTGCGAGGGCTGATGCCCCGGGCGCACTTCGCCGGGTTCCGCACCGGCACCGATCTGGCCACCCACCTCGCCAGCGCCGATCTGTTCATCCACCCCGGCGAACGGGAGACCTTCGGCCAGACCCTGCAGGAGGCCATGGCCTCCGGACTGCCGGTGATCGCCCCGCGGCGCGGGGGACCGGTGGACCTGATCGCCCCCAGCCGCACCGGCTGGCTCTTCACCCCCCGGCATGCTCGACGAGCTGCGGGACCGCGCGAGCGACCTGCTGTTCGACGACGCGAAACGGCGGGCCTTCGGCCGGGCGGCCGAGGATTCCGTGCGCAGGCGCACCTGGCCGGTGCTCGCCGAGCAGCTGCGCGGCTACTACCTGCAGGCGATCGAGCAGCACGGTCGCGTCGGCGCGGTGCTCTGACGTCCGCTCGCGCGCTGCACCGACCCGCTGCCGCACAGCGCTGCCATTCCGTGCTGTCACATTCCGCCACATAGCTCGCCCGCCGTGCCGCACGTGCAGTGAACTGGGTCCAGTCGTCGACCGGCGGCCGGAACATCGCTCCTCTGCGGAAAGGACAACATCATGGCGCAGCGCACTCGTCGCCCGCTCATCGGCGTGACCGCGGGGACCCGCACCATGATGTCCGGCGCCTGGGCGGGCCATGACGCCGTGGCCGTGAACGAGCGCTACGTGCGCGCCCTGCGGCGGGCCGGGGCCCGCCCCGTCATCATCGCCCCGCAGGACGAGTGGAGCGACGAGGAGATCGCCGAGCTGGATGGTCTCGTGCTCACCGGCGGGACCGACCTCGACCCGGCCGCCTGGGGCGAGGACGCCCTGAGGACCGACATGACCCCGGACCCGAAGCGCGACGCCTTCGAGACCGCCCTGTATCGCGCCGCCCGTCGCAGCGACGTGCCCGTGCTGGGGATCTGCCGCGGCCTGCAGATCATCGTCGTGGCCGAGGGCGGCGAGCTGCACCGCCACCTGCCCGTGGACCTGCCGGAGCATCCGGCCACCGGCCAGGAGCCCACCGAGGTCGAGACCGAGGTGGAGGCCGCCAGCGATCTCGCACTCGCTCTCGGCACCCGCGCCGAGGTCACCGCATTCCACCACCAGGGCGTGCGCGCCGTGCGCGGGGGCCTGCGGATCGTGGCCCGCCATGCCAGCGGCCTGCCGCTCGCCGTGGAGGCGGATTCCGGCTCGAGCGTCCTGGGGGTGCAATGGCATCCGGAGATCGACGGCACGAGCGGGGCAGCCCTGTTCGAGAGCCTGCTCACGGCGATCCACCACCGCGAGGTGTCCGCCCCCGTCGGCTCTCTGGTCTAAGATGGGCATCGATCGTCCGCGCTCCGGCTGCGGCGGCCCCACGCAGCGGTACATGCAGAGGAAGAGGGATCATGAGCAACCAGCACGTCACGGACGCGCCTCACGCACAGATGCACGAGGACGAGAACGTGACCTCGAAGGGCAACAGCCTCGGCCTGTCGATCGTGCTGTTCGTCGTGGTCTTCGGTCTCTTCGCCGGTGGGCTGTACGTGATGGGCCTGATCTCGATGGAGAACCCCTCCGTGCTCACCTTCTGCGGCGGGCTGGCCATGTGCCTGGTCGCGCTGTACGCAACCTTCGACCTGGCGCCGCGCTTCCTGAACAGGTGACCGCCCCCTGAACCTTCCTCGTGCCCGGCGCCTCACGGCGACCGGGCACGAGCTTGTCCGGGGCAGGTCCCGGGTCGCGACTGCTGCGGCTCAGCGGGAGGGCTGCGCCGCCTCGAGACGCACGATCGACTCCAGCGCCACCACGATCATGTCCTCGAAGGTCTCCTGACGCTCCTGCGAGCTGGTCTTCTCCCCGGTGAGGAGATGATCCGAGACGGTGCACAGCGCGAGCGCCCGACGGG
The DNA here is from genome assembly GCA_030451965.1 of Brachybacterium sp. Lineage (GTDB taxonomy): Bacteria > Actinomycetota > Actinomycetes > Actinomycetales > Dermabacteraceae > Brachybacterium. The sequence continues at coordinate 7,277 of JAKDNE010000155.1, forward strand.
AGAACTGCGCCGCCAGCGTGTACAGCGCCGCGGTCTCCATCTCGACCCCGAGCACCCCGTACCCCGCGAGGGTCGCCGTGATCTCCGTGTCGGGGCTGTAGAACTG
>JAKDNE010000156.1 GCA_030451965.1 Brachybacterium sp.
GGCCGTGGCCCGTTGGGCGCGGCGGGACGGCTATGACCTGCGCGTGACCGGTATCGCTCCCGATCCACGCGCCCATGACTGGTCCCGGCGCCGGCCTCCCGTCGCGGGTGTGCAGTTCCGTCGGGCGCTCTCCAGCGAGCTGGTCGCCGCCGGCGAGCACTTCGACCTGGTGATCTCCAACCACCTGCTCCATCACCTCGGTCAGGAGCAGCTGGACGGTCTGCTCGAGGACTCCGCCCGCCTGGCCCGTCGCGCCGTGGTGCACAGCGACATCCGGCGCGGCCGGCTCGCCTATGCCCTGTTCTCCGCGGCCACCTGGCCGCTGTTCCCCGGCACCTTCATCCGCGAGGACGGCCTCACCTCGATCCGCCGCAGCTATACCGCACCCGAGCTGCGCGCCCGGGTCCCGTCCGACTGGACGGTGAGCACGCCCGGACGCTTCCGACTGCTGCTGCGCGACGACCTCGCCCCGGCGCGGCGATGACGCAGCCCGTCGAGGAGGACGAGTGCGCAGTGCTGATCGTCGGCGCCGGGCCGGCGGGTCTGCTCCTGGCCTGCCTGCTCGCGCGGCGCGGCGTGGAGGTGCGCGTGCTGGAGCGGCGCACGGCACCTGCGATCAGCTCCCGCGCCATCGGCCTGCACCCGCCGGCGATGCGCGTCCTCGCCGAGCTCGGCCTGGAGCGGGAGGCGGTCGCCCTCGGCGAGCGCATCCGCGTGGGCCGTGCGCGGTGCCGGCACCGTGAACTGGGCCGGGTCGACTTCGCCCGGGCCGATCCGCGCCGGCCGTTCGTGCTCGCCCTGCCCCAGGCCCTCACCGAGGACCTGCTGGCTCGGCACCTCACCGCGCTCGCCCCCTCGGCGCTGGGGTGGGACTGGGAGGTGACGGACCTGCGAGAGTCCGCGCGCACGGTCGCCCTGACCGCGCGGCGCAGCGAGGGAGGCAGCGGTGCGCTCCACCTGCGGGCGGGCCTGGTCGTCGGGGCCGACGGCTCCCGCTCCCGGGTGCGTGCACTGCTCGGGATCACCTCCGCCGGGCGCGACTATCCCGATACGTATCTGATGGGCGACCTCTCCGATCCCGCCGGGGCGGGCAGTGGGCGCGAGGCGCTCGTGCATCTCGAGCCGGGCGGGGTCGTCGAGTCCTTCCCGCTGCCCGGCGGTCTGCGTCGCTGGGTCGTGCACACGGGGAGGACCGGCACCGATCCTTCGCCTGCGCGGCTGGTCGCCCTGGTCCGTGAACGCACCGGCACGGTGCTGGATCCGGCGACGACCACCATGCTCAGCGCCTTCACGGTGCGCCGACGCACGGCACGGCGCCTGCTGTCCCGGCGCTGCGTGCTGCTGGGCGACGCCGCGCACGAGGTCAGCCCGATCGGTGGGCAGGGCATCACGCTGGGCTGGCTCGACGCTCTCGAGCTCGCCCCGCTGCTGGCGCGCCACGCCACCGGGGAACCGGTCGGTGCACTGGATGAGGATCCCGCCTGGTGCCTGGCGGAGCGGAGGATCCGGCGCCGGGCCCGGCTCGCCGGTGCGGTCGCCGGGGCGAACACCATGCTCGGCCGACCGGCCGGGGCGAGGGTGTCGGCACTGCGCGCCCTGGCGGTGCGGGGGCTGCTGCGCACGCCGCTGCGGCACATGCTGGCGTGGGTGTATTCGATGGGGTGGGTGAGATCGCGGTGACGATGCGGACTCCGGCGATGCTCCCGTGCTCCCTGCACGCGGCCGGTCCGGGAGAATGGCGTCATGGCCCCCACCCTCACCCTCACCGATGAGTTCCAGGACGCCCTGGATCACCTCCGCGCCGGGGACCCTCTCTTCCTCACCGGCCGGGCGGGGACCGGCAAGTCCACGCTGATCCGGCACTTCCTGGAGACCACCGAGCGTTCCGCGATCACGGTCGCGCCCACCGGGATCGCGGCGCTGAACGTGGACGGCTACACGATCCACCGGCTGTTCTCCTTCCCGCTCGGGGTCAGCGAGGAGCTGGTGCGCGGGGGCGACTACTACCCGGGTCGCTTCGCCCGGGCGCTCGCGGAGCTGGACACGCTGATCGTCGACGAGGCCTCGATGGTGCGGGCAGACCTGTTCGATGCGCTGACGGCGGCGCTCGAGCGCTTCGGCCCGAAGCCCGGCACGCCCTTCGGCGGGGTGCAGCTGGTGCTGGTCGGGGATCTGTACCAGCTGCCGCCGGTGGTGACCGATGCGGAGGCCGCGTTCATCGAGGAGCGCTTCGGCACCCCGTTCTTCTTCTCCGCCCGCTCCTTCGACCGCGACACCTTCCCCGTCGTCGAGCTCGGCACCGTGTTCCGCCAGCAGGGGGATGACCGCCTGGTGGATCTGCTGAACGCCGTGCGCGAGGGAGCCCTGCTCGAGGACGCGCGGCTGGAGCTGAACCGGCGCACGGATCCGGATTTCGACCCCCCGCTGGAGGAGTTCTGGCTGACGCTGGCGACCACCAATCGGATCGTCGGCGCCCGCAACCGGCAGCAGCTCGAACGGCTGCCGGATCCGGCCCAGTCCTTCACCGCCGCGATCCGCGGCCAGACCGACGGCTTCGAGCACCCCACCGAGGCGACGCTGCGCCTGGCCGTCGGCGCCCAGATCATGATGCTCACCAACGACCCCTCGGACCGCTGGGTCAACGGCACCCTGGGGCGGATCACCGCCCTGGGCACCGACGCCGACGGGCCGGTGGTCACCGTCCGGCTGCGCGACGGCCGCACCGTCGAGGTGCCCCCGCACACCTGGGACATCACCCGCCCCAGCGTGCAGGGCGGCGCCCTGGTGCACGAGGTGGTCGGCACCTTCACCCAGCTGCCGATGAAGCTGGCCTGGGCGATCACCATCCACAAGTCCCAGGGGCAGACCCTGGACCGGGTGGTCGTGGACCTCACCGGCGGCACCTTCGCCAACGGCCAGCTGTACGTGGCGCTGTCGCGCTGCACGAACCTCGAGGGGCTGGTGCTGAAGCGGGACGTGCTGCCGCGGGATCTGAAGTCCGATGCCCGGGTGCGGCGCTTCCTCGCCGCGCACGCCGCGCCGGCGGACGATCTGGGCGAGGTGTATCTGGCCGCGCTCACCGTCGGCAACGACGGGGACCGCTACCGGGCACGGCCGGTGGAGATCGCAGTGGTCACCGATGACGGGGATGAGGCCACCACCGTCATCAATCCCACCAGCGACCTGTTCACCGCCCGCACCGACTTCGCGATCACCACCCGGGATGTGCAGCTGGCACCGCTGCTGGCCGAGGCCTGGCGGGCGCTGTCCCCGCTGCTGGCCGGGCGGGTCCCGATCGGGGTGCGGATCGACCAGCAGCTGGCGTGGGTCGACTTCGAGCTCAAGCGCAACGGGATCGTGGCGCCGATGCCGCTCGGGATCGACCTGCCCACCGAGGCCCTCTCCTCGGCCGAGTCCACGGGCCTGCGCGCCCCGACGGCGCTCGAGCGCGCCCGCACCGTGCGCACGGCCGTCCAGCGGCTGCAGGCCGAGGGGACGATGCCGCCCAGCACCGGGACCGCCTTCCCGCAACTGCTGCGCGGGCGCGGCTACCTGCTGGCCCGCAGCTCCGGGGCCGACGGCACCGACAGTCCCGAGGGCTTCGTGGTCGGCGGGAACCTCTCCGCCGAGGACGATGCCGCCCAGGTGCTCGCCGAGGTGCTGGAGACCGCATGGGCGCGGGTGCTGCACCCCGACGAGATCGTGGTGGACCGGTTGCGCGCCGTCGAGCAGCACTTTGGGATCAGGGTGCTCCCCGAGGATTTCGCGCTCGAAGCGCAGAGCACCCTCGATGAGGTGCTCGTGCCCGGGGCGCGGGTGTGCTTCACCGGCGAGGTGGTCTCCCCCGCCCATGGCGCCGTGGGCCGGGACCGCATGGAGCAGTTCGCCGGGGAGCGCGGGCTGCAGGCCGTCCCCACCGTCACCAAGACGAAGACCGACGTGCTGGTCGTCGCCGAGCTCGGCACCCAGTCGAACAAGACCAAGAACGCCGTGAAATGGGGCAAGCCCGTGATCGCGGCGGAGGAGTTCCTGCAGTGGGTGGCGCGGGGCTGAACGGCGCGGGGCTCGCCCTCACTCCACCTCGGCGAGGATGTCCAGGAGGTCCTTCACGCGGCGGTCCACATCCTCGCTCTGCATCTCGTTGGGCAGGAAGGAGAAGGCCAGGCCCCGTTCGGGCCAGGCGCCGTGCAGCCCGCCCCCGGCACCGGTGTGTCCGAAGGCGGGGCGCACCGGGCCGTAGGTGCCGATCGGATCGTCGAGCTCGAACCCGAGGCCGAACCGCACCGGCCGGTCATTGATCGCATCGCGGCCCCTCGACCAGGTGCGGGTCACCAGTGCCCGCGTCTCGGCCGGGAGGATCGGGGACTCCGGGTCGGCCAGCAGCGAGTAGAGCCGTGCCATCGCCTCTGCGGTCCCCAGCCCTCCCCCGGCGGCGAGCTCGGCCGAATGGTAGAGGCGGGTGTTGAAGCCCGGATTCTCCGAGGTCAGGCTCGAGCCGTACATGCGGTCCACGATCGCGCGGCGTCGCGGATCCTCATCGAGGAACGTCGAGATCCGGTACCCGGCGGAGCGGAAGATCGGCGCCACCCGCGGCTCCTCCGCCTCGGGCAGCGCCAGGTGCACGTCCAGTCCGTACGGCTCGGCGAGCTCGGTGCGCAGCAGCTCGCTGATCGTCCTCCCGCTGACCCGGTGCAGGATCTCCGCCATCAGGTAGCCGTAGGTCATCGCGTGGTACGCGACCTGCGTGCCCGGCTCCCACAGCGTGGGCTGGGCGGCGAGCCGCGCAGCCATCAGCTGGTTGTCGACCCGCTGCTCCTCGCTCGCGGGGTCGGGGTCCACGTAGGGCAGGCCGATGGTGTGGTCCAGGACGTGGTGGACACGGGCATCCGCCTTGCCGTGCGCGGCGAACTCGGGCCAGTACTCGGCGATCGGGGCCTGGGGGTCCAGGGTGCCGCGGCTGATCTGCTGCGCGGCGAGGGTCGCGGTCAGGCCCTTGGTGCCGGAGAACAGCACCGCGAGGGTGTCGGCGGACCAGGGTCGGCCGCTCCCGCGGTCCGCGCACCCGCCGTGCAGCTGCAGCAGCGGTTCACCGGCGCGGTGGACGGAGAAGGCCATGCCGCCCTCGCGCGCTGCGAGGTGTCCGCGGAAGGTGTCGACGAGCCGCTCGGAGATGTCGTCCGGCAGTCCTCCGGTGTCACGGACGGTGAAGGCGGGGTCCCCGGCTGCCCGGTGCTCGCGGGGGCTCGGGCCATGGGAGCCGGCCTCGTGGGCGGTGGGGTCGTGCTCGGTCGGGGTCATCGATGCTCGCCTCCTGGGCGCCGCGGGTGTTCGGGGTGCGGTGCGGCCGGGTCGCGGCCCGGGGGCATGAGCAGCTGGTCGATGGCGCCGTCCAGGACCCGGCCCATGTCCTCGACGGTGATCATGCCGGTGAGCACCTTGGTGCCGAGGCCGTCGATCAGCCCGGTCAGCTGCAGCGCGAGGTCCTCGACCGGGCCGGGCACGATGACGTCGACCTCCTGACCCTCGCGCAGCACCGCGAGCACGGCGCCGTGCCACCGCTCATAGGCCCCGGTGCGGGGCGTGAAGGAGCCGGCACCGGCGACGGAGAGCCCCCAGCCCTGCACCCGCAGCGACCACTCGTCCGCGCGGTCCCCCTCGGTCGGGAGCCGCAGCGTGATCAGCTCCCGGAGCCGCGGGACCGGCCCGTCGGTGTGCTCGAGGACGACGGCCCGGTCATGCTCGGCGCGGGCCTGGACGTGCCGCAGGGCCTCCACGAACAGCTCGTCCTTGCCCGTGAAGTAGTGGTAGACGGCCGAGGTGCTCACCCCGCAGGTGGCGGCGATCTCGGAGAGCCGCACCGCGTGCCGGCCACGCGCTGCGAACAGCCGTGCGGCGGCCTCGAGGATCACCTCCCGGGGGCGCGGGACCGCACCGGCCGCGGAGGGCTGCACGAGACCGATCGCCGGGGCCGAGGGCGGTGTCGGTGCCTGTGTCGGCTGTTCGACGTGGCTCGCCGGGGTCGACGCCGCGCCACGGTCCTCCTGCGTCGTCCCGAGGAGTACCGGTGCGGGCTGGTCCGTGCCGGTGCTCCCGGGGAGGGGTGGGGCGGGGTCGATGCCGGAGAGCAGCCAGGTGACGGTGACGTCCGCGATGTCGGCGATCTGTGCCAACTCGGTGGGGCTGAAGCGGCGGGTGCCGCGCAGCGCCTTGGACAGCTTCGTCTCGTCCAGGCCGAGGCGTCGGGCGAACTCGCGCTGGGCAAGGCCGGACTCGGTGATGCTCCAGCGCACCCGGGAGCGCACTGCCTCCGGCCCTCGCGGGTCCGGTGGTTCCTCCGTCTCGGCGAGCATCGCCTGTGCGGGGTCCTCCCCCTCACGGCCCTCCGGCATCGCGCATCGCGATCCCTGCGTCTGCGGCATGGCGCGTCCCTTCCCTGCCGTGGTCCTGGTCGTCGGCGGTGTGCACGGCCTGCGTGCTCCCTGTGCCTCAGAGAGTCGGCACATTCGACAGCAGCGACTTCGTGTAGTCGTGGGTGGGGGCGGTCAGCACCTCGTCGGTGGGGCCCTCGTCGACGATCACGCCCTGGTTCAGCACCGCGACCCGCTTGGCGACGTGCCGGGCGAGCGCGATGTTGTGGGTGACGAACAGCATCGACAGTCCCCGTTCCTCCCGCAGCCGGGTGAGCAGGTCGATGATGCTGGCCTGCACCGAGACGTCCAGCGCCGAGGTGATCTCGTCGCACACCAGCACCCGGGGCATGTTCACCAGGGCGCGGGCGATCGCCGCGCGCTGGCGCTCGCCGCCGGACAGGTCGCCGGGCCGACGACTCGCGAAGGCGCGGCCCAGCCGCACCGAGTCCAGGGCCTCGAGCACCCGCTCCTTGCGACCGGCCGAGCTCAGCTGCCCGGACATCTCCAGCGGCACCGCCAGGGACTGCCCCAGGGTGCGCCGCGGGTTCAGCGAGGAGAAGGGCGATTGGAAGATGTACTGGATGTCCTCGCGCTGGGAGACGGTGCGCTGACGGGTCGAGGTGGCGAGGCCCTCCCCTCCGTACTGCACCTGGCCGGACCAGTTGTCCAGCAGTCCGGCGATCGCCCGGGACAGGGTGGTCTTGCCCGATCCGGATTCGCCCAGCAGCAGGGTGCACTCCCCGGCCCGCAGGGTGAGGTCGACGCTCGCCAGCACCTGTTTGCTGCCGTAGGAGAGCGAGAGGTCGCGGACCTGGAGGACCGGGGTGCCGGGGGCGAGGGCCTCGGCCCGGACCCGTGCCTCCGTCGGCGTCGCCTCGGCCCGGTCCTGCGCGGCCCCGTCGGCGGGGGCGACCGACTGGGCGGGGACGGGCCCCGTCGCGGTGGCTGCTGCGTCGGGA
>JAKDNE010000157.1 GCA_030451965.1 Brachybacterium sp.
CCGCTCCACGGCAGACCCACCCCGGGCCCGCACCAGCGGTCCCGCGCACGGTCTGCCCCGGCAGTCCTGCCTGCACTATCCCGCCTGTCCTCAACCGCGAAGGAAACCGCCTCATGAGCCTGGTCGTCCAGAAATTCGGAGGATCCTCCGTCGCTGACGCCGACTCCGTCAAGCGCGTCGCGAAGCGCATCTCCCTGTATCCGAAGGCCGGCCACAAGGTGGTCGTGGTGGTCTCCGCAATGGGGGATACCACCGATGATCTGATCGATCTCGCCGAGCAGGTGACCCCGAATCCGCCGCCGCGCGAGATGGACATGCTGATCACGGCCGGCGAGCGCATCTCGATGGCGGTGCTGTCGATGGCGCTGAACGAGGTCGGCGTCACCGCGCGCGCCTACACCGGGTCGCAGGCCGGCCTGATCACGGACAGCGACCACGGCAACGCGCAGATCCGCGACGTCACCCCGGGCCGCATCCAGGAGGCCGTGGACACCGGCGCCGTCGCGATCGTCGCCGGCTTCCAGGGCGTCTCCCACGACTCCAAGGAGATCACCACGCTGGGCCGCGGCGGCTCTGACGTGACCGCGGTGGCGCTCGCCGCGGCGCTGGATGCGGACGTCTGCGAGATCTATTCCGACGTCGACGGCGTGTTCACCGCGGATCCCCGCATCGCGACGGCCGCCCGTCGGGTGCCGCTGATCTCCAGCGAGGAGATGCTGGAGATGGCCGCGAACGGTTCGAAGATCCTGATGGCGCGCAGCGTCGAGTACGCCCGCCGCTACGGGGTGCCGCTGCACGTGCGCTCCTCGTACTCGGGCCGCGTGGGCACGATCGTCGCCGACGATCCCGAGCGCGAGATCCCCATCGACCCTGACGTCACCCTCCCCACGGCGGACGTCGTCCGACGCGACGCCGCAGACCCGAGCAAGGAGCTCCCCATGGACGACATCGCAGCATCCGGCCTCGAGGCACCGATCATCTCGGGCGTCGCCCACGACGGCAGCGAAGGCAAGATCACCGTGGTCGAGGTGCCGGATATCCCCGGCCGGGCCGCGCTGCTGTTCGATGTGGTCGCCGGCACCGGCGCGAACATCGACATGATCGTGCAGAACTCCTCGACCGTCGACGACACGGTCGCGATCTCACTGACCCTTCCGGAGGCGGACGTCCCGGCCGCACTGAAGGCCATCGAGGACGCGCGCGAGCAGATCGGCTACTCCGAGGTCCGCTACAACGATCAGATCGGCAAGGTCAGCATCATCGGTGCCGGGATGCGCTCGCATCCGGGTGTCTCGGCGCTGCTGTTCCGCTCGCTGGGCGAGGCGGGCATCAACATCGACATGATCTCCACCTCGGAGATCCGCATCTCCGTGGTCACCGAGCAGAACAAGCTCGATGACGCGGTGCGAGTGATCCATACGGCGTTCGGCCTCGACGCCGAGCAGACCGAGGCCGTGGTCTACGGAGGGACCGGACGATGAACACCAGCACCAGCACGATCGACTTCTCGCAGACCCCCGGCTACGCGGCCGACGGCCCCGTCATCGGAGTCATCGGCGCCACCGGCCAGGTGGGCCGTGTGATGCTGGCTCTCCTCGCCGACCGATCGGTCAGGCACTCGGAGATCCGCGCGTTCGCCTCGGCCCGCAGCGCGGGCTCCACCGTGCAGTACGCAGGCCAGCCGCTGACCATCGAGAACGCCGAGACGGCGGACATCAGCTCCGACGGCAAGCGGGTCGACATCGCGATCTTCTCCGCCGGCGGTTCCACCTCCAAGGCGCTGGCCCCGCGATTCACCGAGGCGGGCGCGACCGTGGTGGACAACTCCTCGGCCTACCGTCGCGACGGCGAGGTGCCGCTGGTGGTCTCCGAGGTGAACCCGGAGGCCCTGGTGAACCCGCCGCGCGGGATCATCGCGAACCCGAACTGCACCACGATGGCGGCGATGCCCTCGCTGAAGGCCCTCCATGACGAGGCGGGGCTGGCGCGGCTGAAGATCGCCACCTACCAGGCCGTCTCCGGCTCCGGCGTCGCCGGGGTGGCGGAACTGGCCGGTCAGGTCCGCAAGGGCGGAGACGATATCGAGAAGCTGGCGATCGACGGGTCGTCCGTCGACCTCGGCGAGCCGGAGGTCTACGTCAAGCCGATCGCGTTCAACGTGGTGGCCGTGGCCGGCAACGTGATGGACGACGGCTCCGGGGAGACCGACGAGGAGCAGAAGCTCCGCGATGAGTCGCGCAAGATCCTGGGCATGCCGGAGCTGCCGGTCGCAGGCACCTGCGTGCGGGTGCCGGTGATGAGCGGGCACGCGCTGGTGGTCCATGCCGAGTTCGACCGGGTGCTCTCCCCGGAGCGTGCCCGTGAGCTGCTCGAGGCGGCACCGGGGGTGCAGGTCGTGGATGTGCCGAACCCGCTCGAGGCCGCCGGCCGCGATGGAACATTCGTCGGCCGGATCCGCAAGGACCAGTCGGTTCCGGAGGAGAAGGGACTGGTGTTCTTCGTCGTGGCGGATAATCTGCGCAAGGGCGCCGCCCTGAACGCGATCCAGATCGCGGAGCTGATCGCGCAGAATTGACCCATGAAGGAGAACCGTCGATGACACTCGCTGCTGCCAGTGGTCCTCCCGGCCCCGGGACCGGGCCGTCACCGTTGTCAACGTTGTTCTCCGACCGCGTCGGCGAAGAGCTCGCGGACGGCGGCTCCGTGGGCATGGGCGCGGAGCCGCTGCCCCACGCCCTGCGCACCCTGGATGCGATCGCGGCCTCGGAGCTGGAGATCGGCGGCGAGGTGCGCGCCGTGGCCGGGGCTCCGACCACGGGGATCGCCGATTCGATGCAGGAGGGGCGCACGGTCGAGAGGTCGGCGTCCTCCGGTCGTCGTGAGGAGATCCTCGACGCCGCCGCCGCCCTGTTCGCCGAGCGCGGCTATCACGGCGCGAGCCTGCGCGACATCTCCCGCCGGGTAGGCATCTCCCATCCGGGGATGCTGCACCACTTCGCCTCCAAGGAGGCGCTGCTGGGGGCGGTGGTCGACCGGCTCGAGGCGCATGCGCAGGGGCTGCTCGACTCCGTCGAGGTGCTGCAGTCCTCCCCGCAGTCCCTGGTCGCGGCGCTGGCCGGGCCGTGGGATCCGCGGGAGCATCCGATGGCGCTGCTGGCCACGCTCAACGCCGAGGTCGTGAATCCGGACCATCCGGGTCGTTTCCGCATCGCCCGGCTGCGCCTGGTGCACGAGCACGTGCTGGAGCAGGTGCTGGAGGGCCTGGCCGCCAACGACCGCCTGATCGAGGGTTCCGATCCGAAGTTCCTGGCGCGCACGCTGTTCTCGCTGCTGCTGAGCCTGACGGTGCGCGAGCACACCGTGCGTGAGCTGCAGAAGACGGCCGACGGCGACCCGATCAGCGATGTGCAGGCGTTCGTGCAGCAGCTGGTCGCCCGCTGAGCTCCGGCTCCGCGGCCGCAGGGGAGCCGGCCGCCGCGGGCGTTGTCCCCCGGTGGCGGGCCGGTCGGTAGACTCCCAGGTTGTGATCGCCTGCGGAAGTGACCGATGAGCCCCGGCACGACACCCGACGGGTCGGGTGATGCCGCGCTCTCCTCGGTCTCCGGCCGGGCCGGGGCCGAGGCCGTCACCGCGGACCAGCCCGAGGAGCGCTCCGCCGAGTGGTCCGCCCGGGATCCCGAGCCCTCGGCCCCGGCGGAGCGCCGCCGCCTGCAGGCGCTAGCCGGGGTGACGGTGTACGGCAGCGACGGGAAGACCGTGGGCCGGGTGCGCGACGTCTACCTGCACGACGCGATCGGCGAGCTGGCGGCGATCACCGTGATGCCGCGGCAGCTCAGCGCCGACAGCGTGCTGATCCCGGCCTCCGCGATCGCCGCCCTGCCGGAGATGCTCGGGGAGCCCGCCGCACCGCCCCGCCCTGTCGCCGAGAACGCCTCCGAGCAGGGTGGTGACCACATCCTGCATCTGCTCGTGGACGCCGCCACCGCGAAGGCGGGCACGCCCCCTCCGCTGACCCTGCACGCCACGCCCCAGGACCTGCGGGAGGCCGCGGCGGCGCTGCACCTCGAGGAGGGGTCTGCCCCCGCATGAGACTGCTGCTGCTCACCCACTACTACGGCCCGGAGTTCGGGGCTCCTCAGCGACGCTGGTCCGCTCTGATCGCGCGCTTCATCGCCGCTGGGCACCGGGTCACGGTCGCCGCGCCGGTGCCGCACTACCCGGCCGGTCGCCCCACCCCCACTCAGCGTCGCAGCCACCGGGTGGGCTCGGTCGAGACGGGGCGGCACGGCGAGGTCATCCTGCGCACCGCCTACCTGCCCCACAGCGCGGACATCGGCTCGCGCACCGCGGACCATCTGGTCGCGGCCGCCGACGCGCTGCGACGTCTGCGTCGGCGCTTCGCCCGGCCCGGCACCCGGCCCGACGTCATCATCGCCACCGCCCCGGCGATCCCCACCCTGATGGTCGGGCGTGCGCTGTCGCTGCTGTGGGACGTGCCGCTGGTGGTGGAGATGCGGGATGCCTGGCCGGACCTGGTCACCCACGTCGGCCCCGCCGGCGCGTTGAGCCCCGACGCCGTGCACGCGGAGCGGCGCAGCGCGCCGCGGCGAGTCCTGTCCAGGGCCGTGGCGATGGTGAAGGGCAGAGTGCATCAGCAGGTGACCAGCTGGCAGAGCGGGGCCCGCGCCGTGGTCACCACCACCGGGCGGTTCGCCGACGTGCTGCGCGAGCGCGGGGTGGAGCCCGTGCGCGTGGTGCGCAACGGCACCGATCTGTCGCTGGTGCCGCGGCAGGCCGACCACCTGCCCGGCGACCATCCCGAGCTGCGTTGCCTGTACCTGGGGAACATGGGCCGCTCACAGGGGCTGGACACGGTGGTCCGGGCCGCCGCCGCACTGCGCCGTGAGGGTGTGGACGTGCAGGTGAGGATGGTGGGACACGGCGTGGAGGCGCCCGCGCTGGCAGCGCTGGCCTTTGAGCTCGACGCCCCGGTGGAGGTGATCCCGCGGATCCCGCACCGCGAGGTGGGCTCGCAGTACGCCTGGGCGGATACCGTCATCGTCGCGCTGCGCGACTGGCAGCCCTTCGCCTGGACCGTGCCCTCGAAGCTGTACGAGGTCCTCGCGACCGGCCGGCACACGACCGCGCTGCTGGACGGAGAGGCGGCCGACGTCGTGCGCGAGGCCGAGGCGGGTGATGTGCTCCCGCCCGAGGATGTCCAGGCGCTCGCCGGGCTGTGGCGGGAGCTGGCAGCGGATCGCTCCCGCACGGCGGTGCGGGCCAGCGGCCGCGCCTGGGTCTCCGAGCATGCTGACGACGAGGTGCTGGCCCGCCGCTACCTGGAGATCCTCCAGCGGGTCACCCGGGACTGACGCGCCGCTGCCGGGCCCTCACAGCTCGGTCTCCGCCCCCATCACCAGGGTGCGGGTGGGCGGCAGGTGCAGCACCAGGGTGCGCTGGGCCGAGGCCCGGTTCAGCTGCCGGAACAGCGCCCGCTGCCAGCGCGGCATCCCACCGGCCTGCGCGGCCGTGCCGCCGCCCGGTGCCTTCTCCAGACGCAGTATCGAGAGCACGTAGATCGCCTCGTCGAGGTCCAGGTCGAGCTCGGGAATAAAGGCCGGGCTGTCCGCAGAGCGGTCGCCGCCGCGTCGGCCGTGCCGCTCCACGGCGGCGCGCAGCGCGGCGGGAACGTCCTGAGAGTCGTGGAATCCGACCTCGTACGTGATCTGCACCAGCCCGTCGGACGCGTCGCCCAGCACGTTCACGTGCACCCGGTCGTCGCGGTGCACGTGCGGCACGCCGCGGTGCGCGAGGGTCAGGATCACCACGTGCTGGTGGAGGACGTGGTGCATCTGCACGCCGGTGCGCAGCGCGAGCGGCACCGTGGTGGGGTCCGGATGCGGGTAGACGGCCAGTCCCGCCACTCGGGGCGCGGTGCGGGCAGGGCCGGACACGAAGTCTGCGAGCGGGCCCTCCATCGCCCGCCGTCGCTCGGCCAGCAGCTGGGCTCCGCGCCGCCAGGTCAGCATGATCGTGCTCAGCGCCGCAGCGATCAGCAGCGGCAGCCAGCCGCCGTCGGGGATCTTGATGAGGGTCGCGGCCAGCAGCAGCAGTTCCAGCCCGCCCACGATCACCGCCAGCAGCGTGACCTGCCACAGCGGACGGTGCAGGATCTGGCGCGCATAGAGCAGGAACAGCGCCAGCACCAGGATGATCGTCGCCGTGACGGCGAGACCGTAGGCGGCGGCGAGGGCGGAGGAGCGCTGGAACACCAGCACCAGCGAGACCACCCCGAGGAACAGCAGCAGGTTCACGGTGCCCACGTAGATCTGCCCGCCGTGCACGGAGGACGTCTGGGTGACCTTCAGCTTCGGCAGCAGGTTGAGTCGGATGGCCTGGCGGGACACGGAGAACGCCCCGGCGATGACGGCCTGGGAGGCGATCACGGTGGCCATCGTCGCGAGCACCACCAGGGGGATCCGCAGCGTCTCGGGCACCATCGAGAAGAAGGGGTTCGCGATCGCGCTCGGAGCGGTGAGGATGAGTGCGCCCTGGCCGAAGTAGTTCAGCAGCAGTGCCGGCAGGACCAGGCAGCCCCAGGCCAGGGCGATGGGGCGATGGCCGAAATGGCCCATGTCCGCGTACAGCGCCTCGGCGCCGGTGATGGTCAGCACCACCGCGCCCATCGCGATGAAGGCCACCAGCGGCCGGTCCACCATGAACGCGATCGCATAGGTCGGGGACAGGGCGCGCAGGATCGAGGGATGAGCCAGCACGTGCGGCAGTCCCATCCCGGCGAGCGTCAGGAACCACAGCGCCATGACCACGCCGAAGGAGCCGCCGATGCGGCCCGTGCCCCAGCGCTGGGCGGCGAACAGGGCGGTGAGCACGAGCAGCGCGGCGGGCAGGATCACTGCGTCGGGGACGGCGCCGGTGACCTCGATGCCCTCGAAGGCGGAGAGCACCGAGATCGCGGGCGTGATCAGCGAGTCGCCGAAGAACAGGGCGGCGCCCAGGACCCCGAGCACCAGTGCGATCCCCGCCTCCCGTGGGCTCACGGTCGGGCCGAGCTTGCGCAGCACCAGTGCGGTCAGTGCCAGGATCCCGCCCTCGCCCTGGTTGTTCGCCGTCATGATCAGCCCGATATAGGTGATCGTGACGATGGTGATCAGGCACCAGGTGACCATCGAGATCACCCCGAGCACATCGGACTCGGTCGGCGCGACCGCGTTGTGGTGGGAGCTGAAGACCGTCTGCAGCGCGTACAGGGGGCTGGTGCCGATGTCCCCGAACACCACCCCGAGCGCGCCGAGCATCAGCAGCGGCACGGGTTCATGAGGACGCGGCACGCCCCGGTGGTCGAGGTGA
>JAKDNE010000158.1 GCA_030451965.1 Brachybacterium sp.
ATCAGGTGAGGCAACGAAGAAGACCAAGCGGGCATCTTGACATGAGGCAACAGGGCATCCTGCTGACAATGCTCCTAGCCTGTCGCGACAGTGGCGTTCTCCACCGCGGCACAGGCCTCGTCGAGGCTCGCCCCACGAGCCACGGCTGCGCCGACCAGGAAGGCCGATATCGGTGCCATCGACCGTTGGACGCCCTCGGCGACCACCCCGGTCATCAGGTGGACCCGATCCACGTCCAGGTCCACGCACGCCACGTCCAGCTGCGCGGAGACCCGGTACAGCCACGGTTGCAAGGTCGTCGCCCAATCGTCCTGAAGGGTGACCGGCGGCTTCGCTGCCATCAGAACTTCACCTTCTCCCAGCCGCGGCGCTCGGCCTCCTTGCGGGGGTCCTTGCTCCGGTAGACGATGTACGGCCGGGTCAGGTAGCCCACCGGGGCCGCGAAGACGTGCACCAACCGGGTGAACGGCCAGATCCCGAACAGGGCGATCGCGCTGAGCACGTGCAGCTGGAAGAAGATCGGCGCCTGGCTCATCAGCTCCACGGAGGGCTGCAGGGTCCAGAACTGCCGGAACCAGATCGAGACGCCCTCACGGTAGTCGTAGGTGCCGAAGCCCGTGTGCACCACGGTCGCCAGCACCCCGCAGAGGATGGTCATCGCCAGCAGCAGGTACATGAGCTTGTCGCCGGCGGTGGTGGCCCCGAAGACGCGCCGGTTGCTGCGGCGCCGGTAGATCAGGATGAACAGCCCGCCCACGCAGGCCACGGCGGCGGCGAGCCCGATGATGAGGGCCATCAGGTGGTACATGTGATCGGTGATACCGAAGAAGCGCGTCCAGGACTTCGGGATCCCGAGACCCACGACGTGGCCGAAGAAGATCCCGATGATCCCGTAGTGGAACATCGGTGAGCCGATCGAGAGCAGCTTGGACTCGTAGATCTGGCTGGAGCGGGTGGTCCAGCCGAAGCGGTCCTGACGGAATCGCCATATGTGCCCGAGCACGAACACGGCGAGCACCATGTAGGGGAACACCACCCACAGCAGCAGCTGGGGCGTGGTCGCGTCGTTCATGAGGGTCGTCCTCTCAACAGGTCCACGGGGACAGGTCCGGGTGCCGCGGAATCGGAGCCGCAGCCGCTCGAGGCGAAGGTCTGCCCGGCGAGGTCTCCGGCATCGCCATCGAGCCCGTAGCCGTCCAGGCCCACGGTCTCGTCCTCCGGGCCCTCCTCAGCCAGCTTCAGCACGGCGGCACGGTCGTCGGCGTCCAGCGGCGGCAGGGTCGAGCACAGCGCCACCAGCGCGCCGTGCCACGGGGAGCTGATATCCGCCAGGTGCAGGCGCAGCAGCTCCACCCCCGGGCGGTTGGAGCGCAGGATCTTCGCCCCGCGCTCCGCATCGTGGCCGGCACCGAATTCGAGCACCACCGGCAGATGGTCCGGCAGCTCCTCGCTGCCGATCTCCAGGCCCACGGCCCGGAAGTCCTGCTTGATGCGCAGCAGCGCCATCCCGCGGCGACGGGTGTCGCCGTGGCTGAAGTAGGTCAGGTGCAGACACCCCCGGCGCCGGGTGTCGAAGGTGTCGACATACTGCTCCTGGACCGTGACCGGATCCTGCTCGCTCAGCACATCGACGGTGCGCAGCAGCGCCGAGCGCGCCGGCTCCGGGAGCTCCGCGGCCAGCGCGCGGACCTCTCCGTAGCGGGCGAGGGTCTGCACGTCCGGATAGCTCAGCACCCAGGACACCGCGATCCAGGTGATGCGCAGCTGCTCGGTGCTCATCCCCGAGGCATGCAGGAGATTCTTCGGTGCACGCCCCCGCGGTGGCAGGGTCGCGGTGCCTCCCCCGCTCGCCCCGCCGCGTCGACTCAGCAGTCGTGCCAGGGCACCCATCAGGCGGTCCCTGCAGCGGGGGCCGGGAACAGCCCGTCGGGCCGTCCGTTGCCGTCCCAGTTCAGCAGGTTGATCCGTACACCCTCCGGCCGCTCCACGGCGTTCTCCTGCCGTTTGCTCGAGAATCCAGGACCGGACATCCCCATCGACTCCTCGGGCGGGGACATTCCCATTCCGGGGCCGCCGGGAGCGTTCAGCGGGCAATCGGTGCCGGTGGACTCGAGGTCGTGGGCGGACTCGTGGTGCCCCACCGGGATCACGTAGCGGTCCTCGTACTTCGCGATCGCGAGCAGACGGTACATCTCCTGCATCGTCTCGCCGTCCATGCCGACGGCGTTGGCGATCCCCTCTCGAGGTTCGTTGCCGAGGTTGATGTCCCGCATGTACGAGCGCATCGCGGCCATCCGGTACAGCACCCGCTCGACCGTGGGCACGTCCCCGGCGGTGAACAGGTTCGCGAGGTACTCCACCGGGATCCGCAGGGCGTCGATCGCGGCGAACAGGCTCTCCGCGTCCTCGGCGTCGTAGCCGGTGTCCCGGACGACATCCACCACCGGCGAGAGCGGCGGGATGTACCAGACCATCGGCATCGTGCGGTACTCGGGATGCAGCGGGAGCGCGACCTCGTACTCTTTGATCAGCTTGTAGGTCGGGGAGTTCTGTGCGGCGAGGATCCAGTCGTGATGGATCCCGGCGGCCTCCGCCCCGCGGATGACCTCGGGGTCGTGCGGGTCCAGGATCACGTCCATCTGAGAGCGGTAGAGGTCCTGCTCATCGGTGACGGAGGCGGCCTCGGTGACCTTGTCCGCGTCGTAGAGCACCAGGCCGATGTAGCGCAGCCGGCCCACGCAGGTCTCCGCGCACACCGTCGGCTCGCCCTGCTCGAGGCGGGGGTAGCAGAAGGTGCACTTCTCGGCCTTGCCGGTCTGGTGGTTGAAGTAGATCTTCTTGTACGGGCAGCCGGTGATGCACATGCGCCAGCCGCGGCAGCCGTCCTGATCCACCAGGACGACCCCGTCCTCCTCGCGCTTGTAGATCGCGCCCGAGGGGCAGGAGGCGACACAGGTGGGGTTCAGGCAGTGCTCGCAGATGCGCGGCAGGTAGAACATGAAGGTCTGGTCGAACTCGAACTGGACCTTGTCCTCGATGCCCTTGATCATCGGGTCCTTGTCCTTGTGCAGGTAGGTGCCACCGAGGTCGTCGTCCCAGTTGCCGGACCACTGGATATCCATCCGGTCACCGGTGATCAGCGACTTCGGAGGCGCGGTCGGGATGGTCTCCTGCTGCGCCGGGGCGTGGAGCAGGTTGTCGTACTCGTAGGTCCACGGCTCGTAGTAGTCCTCGATGCCTGGCAGCTTCGGGTTCGAGAACAGCTGCATGAGCTTGGTGATGCGGCCACCGGCCTTGAGCTTGAGGCGGCCGTTCTTCCCGAGCTCCCAGCCGCCCTTCCACTTCTCCTGGTCCTCGTAGCCACGGGGGTACCCCTGACCGGGTCGGGTCTCGACGTTGTTGAACCACATGTACTCGGTGCCGGACCGATTCGTCCACGCCTGCTTGCAGGTGACCGAGCAGGTGTGGCAGCCGATGCACTTGTCGAGGTTCATCACCATCGACATCTGGGCCATGACTCGCATGTCGTAATTCCTTCTCGCTCGTGGGGCTCAGTACTCGACGGGGGCGGTGCGCTTGCGGATCATCGTGACCTCGTCCCGCTGGTTCCCGGTGGGGCCGTAATAGTTGAAGGCGAAGGACAGCTGCGCGTACCCGCCGATGAGGTGCGAGGGCTTGATCATGATCCTCGTCAGGGAGTTGGTGATCCCGCCTCGTTTGCCGTCCCGCTCGGTCAGCGGCACGTTGACCGTGCGCTCCTGCCCGTGGTGCATGAAAGCGGTGCCCGGGGGCATCCGGTGGGAGACCACGGCGCGGGCGGAGACCACGCCGTTGCGATTGGTGACCTCCACCCAGTCGTTGTCGGTGATGCCGACGGCCTCGGCATCCTGCACGCTCATCCAGATGTTCTGCCCGCCGCGGGACAGGTTCATCATGAAGAAGTTCTCCTGGTACATCGAGTGGATCGCCCACTTGTTGTGCGGGGTCAGGTAGCGCACGGAGATCGACGTCCCGTCGTTCTCCCCGAGTGATTTCTCCCCGAACAGAGCGGTCATGTCCAACGGCGGTCGGAAGACCGGGAGGGCCTCCCCCATCTCCAGCATCCAGTCGTGGTCGAGGTAGTAGTGCTGGCGCCCGGTCAGCGTGTGCCAGGGCTTCTTGCGCTCGACGTTGATCGTGAACGGGCTGTACCGGCGCCCGCCGCTCTCGGAACCGGACCACTCGGGACTGGTGATCACCGGGACCGGTGCCGCCTTGGTGTCGGCGAAGTGGATCCGCTTGCCCTCGTGCTCAGCGGCGAGGTCGTGCATCGTGGTGCCGGTGCGCTTCTCGAGGGTCTTGAAGCCCTGGGTGGCCATGCGCCCGTTGGTGGTGCCCGACAGGCTCAGGATGAATTCGCACGCGTGCAGGTCCGTGACGAGCTTGGGGCGTCCGGCGGCGGGGCCCGTGCGGTGGACGCCGTTGAGGGCGCCGAGCTCGGCGACGAACTCCTTCACGTCGTAGGTGACGCCCTTGGTGGTCATGCCCTTCTCCTCGAGGAGCGGGCCGACCGAGGTGTACTTCGCATGGATCTGGGTGAAGTCCCGCTCGACCTCCACCAGGTCGGGCATGGTCAGGCCCGGGACCGCCTCGCACTCCCCCTTCCTCCAATCCCGCACCCGTCCGTGCGGGGTGGCCATCGCCCCCGGCGAGTCGTGCTGCAGGGGGAACGCGACGACGTCCTTGCGGGTGCCCAGATGGGTCTCGGCGAGCTGGCTGAAGCGCTCTGCGATCGTCGACCAGGTCTCCCAGTCCGTGCGCGACTCCCAGGGATTGGAGATCGCCGGGTTGAAGGAGTGCACGAAGGGGTGCATGTCGGTGGTGGAGAGGTCGTGCTTCTCGTACCAGGTCGCGGCCGGCAGCACCACGTCGGAGTGCAGGGTGTGGCTGGTCATGCGGAAGTCGAGGGTGAGCATCAGATCGACCTTGCCGATCGGTGCCTCCTCCCGCCAGCGCACGTCCTTGGGTCGGAGGTGCTCGGGGGTCTCCTCACCGGTGGCGGAGCTCTCCACGCCCAGCAGGTGGCGGAAGAAGTACTGGTCTCCCTTGGCGGAGGAGCCGAGCGTGTTCGCGCGCCAGATCGACCAGATCTTCGGGTGGTTGTCCGGAGCGTCCGGGTCCTCGGCGGCGAAATTGATACCGCCGTTCTTGAGCTGGTCGACCAGGTACGGGATCGTCTCCTCCCCCGCCTCCGCGGCGCGGTCGGCGACGTCCAGCGAGCTGATGTCGAACTGCGGGTAGAAGGGCTGCCAGCCCAGTCTCTGCGAGAGAGCGATGGCGTCGGCGGTGGTCATGTCCGCGAAGGCGCCGGCCCCGGTGGTCGCGGCCAGGGTGTCCGCGCCGAAGCGGTCGTACCGCCACTGGTCGGAGTGCATGTACCAGTAGGTGGTCTGGGTCATCTGCCGGGGCGGGCGCGACCAGTCCAGGGCATTGGCCAGATGCGACCAGCCGGTGATCGGCCGCACCTTCTCCTGCCCGACGTAGTGGGCCCAGCCACCGCCGTTGACCCCCTGGGTGCCGCACAGGTTCGTGAGCGTCAGGAAGGAGCGGTAGATGGTGTCCGAGTGGAACCAGTGGTTCGTACCGGCGCCCATGATGATCATCGAGCGCCCGCCGGAATCGATCGCGTTCTGGGCGAACTCGCGGGCGATGCGCGCCACGGCCTGGCCGGGCACGCCGGTGATCGTCTCCTGCCACGCCGGGGTGTACAGGGCTTCGACATCGTCGAGGCCCGTGGCCCACTGGCCGGGAAGCCCCTCCCGGCCCACGCCGTATTCGGCCAGCAGCAGGTCGAAGACGGTGGTGACCAGGCGGCCGTCCACCGTGCGCACCGGCACCCCGCGGGGCACATCTCCGCGGCCGCCCTGGCCCACGGTGTCGAAGCGGGGCAGCAGCACCTCGGCGACGTCCTCGTGGTGTCCCAGCAGCGACAGGGCGGGGTCGAGATCGCCGAGCTCCAGGTTCCAACGACCCTCACCGTCGGCGGAGAAGCGATGTCCGAGGGTGCCGTTGGGGACGGCGACGTCGCCACGGGCACGGTCGAAGAGCATCGGTTTGAAGTCGGCGTGCTCGGTCGTGGCCTCGGCGGTGCGGTGCTCGCCGGCCTCGCTCGCGACCAGGAACTTGCCCGGCAGCAGCGTGCCGTCCTCCCGGCGCTCGAGCTGGACCAGGAAGGGAAGATCGGTGTACTGCTTCGAGTAGGACTCGAAGTACGGGACCTGCTGGTCGACGTAGAACTCGCGCAGGATCGTGTGGCCCATGCCCATGGCGAGCGCTGCATCGGTGCCGGGGTGCGGGGCGAGCCATTCGTCGGCGAACTTCACCGATTCCGCGTAGTCGGGGGCCACCGAGATGACCTTCTGGCCGCGGTAGCGCGCTTCCGTCATCCAGTGCGCGTCCGGGGTGCGGGTCAGGGGCACGTTCGAGCCCCACATGATGAGGTAGGCCGCGTCCCACCAGTCGCCGGACTCCGGCACGTCGGTCTGGTCGCCGAAGACCTGCGGGGAAGCGGGCGGCAGGTCGGCGTACCAGTCGTAGAAGGACAGCATGGGACTGCCGATGAGCTGGTGGAAGCGGGCTCCGGAGGAGAAGGAGACCTGGCTCATCGCCGGGATCGGGGAGAATCCGGTGGCCCGGTCCGGACCGTACTCCTTGACGGTGTGGACATAGGCGGCGGCCACGAGCTCCACGGCCTCGTCCCAGGTGGCGCGCACCAGGCCGCCCTTGCCCCGGGCCTGCTTGTAGCGCATGGCCTTCTCCGGGTCGGAGACGATCGCCTTCCAGGCCTCGACCGGGTCGTGCCCGGGGGCCTTCGCCTTCTCCTCGCGGTACAGGCGCAGCAGCTCCGATCGCACGTAGGGGTAGCGCACGCGCGTGGGCGAGTAGGTGTACCAGGAGAAGGAGGCGCCGCGCGGGCAGCCGCGCGGCTCGTACTCGGGCTTGTCAGGGCCGACGGAGGGGTAGTCGGTCTCCTGGGACTCCCAGGTGATGACGCCGTCCTTGACGTAGACCTTCCAGGAGCAGGAGCCGGTGCAGTTCACCCCGTGGGTGGAGCGCAC
The DNA here is from genome assembly GCA_030451965.1 of Brachybacterium sp. GTDB lineage: Bacteria > Actinomycetota > Actinomycetes > Actinomycetales > Dermabacteraceae > Brachybacterium. The sequence continues at coordinate 7,098 of JAKDNE010000158.1, forward strand.
CACCTTGTCGTGACTCCAGCGCTCACGGTAGAAGGAGTCGCCGCTGCGCCCGCCCACCTTGTGGGTCTCGCGGTTGTCCTCGCTGACCTTCTCCGAGCGGCTGAACATCTTGCGGGCGCCGATGAGGGCATCGAACAGCGGGGAGTCGATCCCGGGTGAGGTGCCGGCCCCGGGGGTGCGCCGTGCGGCGGGGTCCTGCTGAGGCTGACGGTCCTGGATGGTCATGGGTGCTCCTCCTGGGGGCGAGGGTGCGGGTCGACGGTGACG
>JAKDNE010000159.1 GCA_030451965.1 Brachybacterium sp.
GGGTGCGCGTCGGGGGGGCGGCGCACCGCGGGCGGGGAGACGGGAGTGCGCGCAGCCATGCCGACGCTGCCTCAGCAGGAGGGCGATGAACACGACGGCCCCGACGATTCCGAGGATCAGGGAGACCGGCACCTCGAAGGGCATGATGATGGTGCGGCCGATGAGGTCGCAGACGGTGACGATCGCGATGCCCAGCAGGCACACCCAGGGCAGGTTCGTGCGCAGGTCGTCGCCGCGGATCATCGAGATCACGTTGGGCACGATCAGTCCCAGGAAGGGCAGGTTGCCGACCACCACGGTGACCACGCCGGTGGCGATGGCGACCAGCCCGGTGCCCAGCAGCAGCACCCGCTGATAGTTCACGCCGACGTTGGTGGCGATGTCCTCGCCCAGGCCGATGACGGTGAGCCGATCGGCGACCCAGAACACGGCGATCCCCACCAGCAGCACGATCCACAGCACCTCGTAGTTGCCGCGCAGCACCGAGGTGAAGGAGCCGGCGAACCAGACGCCGAGGTTCTGGAGGGCGTCGAACTGGAGCGCCACGAAGGTGGAGACCGCGCCGACGACGGCGCCGAGCATGATGCCGATGATCGGCACGATGAGGGAGCTGCGCAGGGTGACCTTCCGCAGGAACAGGAAGAACACCAGGGTCCCGACGAAGGAGAAGACGATCGCGACCGTCATCCGGGTCAGCAGCCCGGCGTCCGGGATCATCACCATCACCAGGATCAGCCCCAGCCCGGCCCATTCGGTGGTGCCGGTGGTGGTCGGCTCCACGAAGCGGTTCTGGGTCATCAGCTGCATGATCAACCCGCACATCGCCATCGCAGCCCCGGAGAGGACCAGGGCCACGGTGCGCGGGATGCGGGTGATCGCGAACATCTCGGCACCGTTCTCGGTGCCGAAGATGTCGTAGACACCGATGAACAGGGAGGCGACCAGCAGCAGCGCGACCACCGCGATGCCGATCACGAGCTTGCCGTCGATCAGGCGCTCGCGCCCGCGGCGCCGCTGCGGCGGCGGCGGCGCCTCGGTGGCGAGGGAAGGACTGGACATCAGATCTCCTGGGGGGAGCGGGCGCTCGCCGCGGGCCCGACGGTGGCTGCGGCGATGCGCGTCACGGCGGGCCGGACCGGAGGGGTCCAGCCCGCCGCGCGGAGGTCAGCGACGGCGTTCGTGGCTCAGGCCTTGGCCTCGAGGGCGTCGGCGAGGTCGGTGAAGAACTCGGTATAGGTCTGGATCGACTCGTTGGTGTACGTGTCCGCCGGCATATAGACGATGTTGTCCTCCGCGACCGCCGTGACCCCGGAGAGCGCCTCGGAGGAGTCGAGGACCTCGTTGGCGGGGGTGTACTCCGGGTCGTCGGCGGAGATCGCCGCGTCCCGGTCCATGACCAGGATCCAGTCGGGATTCGCATCGGCGATGGCCTCGACGGAGATGTCGTCGCCCTGGTGGTCGTCGCTCGCCCCCTCGATCTCGAGCGCGGGGGCCAGCCCGAGCGCTTCGAAGGTCCAGCCCAGGGTGCGGCCCATGCCGGGTGCGATAAAGCCGATGTCCCCGCCGGAGGTGGTGACGGCCATGACCGTGGCCGCGCCGTCGTACGCGGAGCGCACGCGCTCCATCGCGGCGTCGAGGTCGGTGCCGAGCTGCTCGGCCTCGGTCTCCTTGCCGAAGACCTGGCCCAGCACGCCCACCTGGCGCTTCAGCTCGTCGGCGAAGGGCTCTCCCTCCCGCGGGTCCAGCTCGAGGATGGTGGCCTCAGGGGCGTACTTCTCGAAGTCCTCGTGGTACTGGGTGAACCGCTGACCGTTGACGATCAGGGTCGGCTCGGCGGCGACCACCGCCTCGAGGTCGGGCTCGCGGTGGAGGCCCAGGTCGATGATCGACTCGTCGTCCTTGAGCGGGTTGGTCGTGGGCATCAGGGCGCGAGAGGCGGCGGTGAGGGTGACGTCCCAGTCGGCGAGCGTCTCGAAGGTGCGGTTATCGGTCGCGACCACGGAGGCCGGCGGGACCTCGACGGTCTGGGGACCGTTGTTGTCCTCGACCTCGACGGTGCCTGCCGCCCCGGCCTCGTCGGCGGCGCCGGCGCCGGTCTCATCGGAGGAGGCTCCACAGGCGGTCAGGACGAGCCCGAGGGCGCCGGCGGTGGACAGGGCGCCGAAGTGGCGGCGGGTGACGGAAGTCATGGAATGGCTTTCTCGGGAGGGCTCCGGGTGCCGGCGTGCGGGACACCCTGCAGGGTCTCCACTGAGGCTAGCCTTCCCTGATCGGTTTTCGCCACTCCGGACTTGCTTTATTGGCCGGAATTCACCCCGGGGACCCTGTGGACCTGATCACAGGCACCGGAGGCCGAGGGATCTGCGGTGACTGTCGATCTGGGCCACCCTCATTCGTCATAGTGGTGTCCGGGCCGCTCGGCCCGGTGCACGCACCACCGAAGGAGTCACCATGAAGTACGTCCTGCTGCTGATGGGGAATCTGGCCGACGAGCGCTGCGGGGAGACCGAGGAGGTCCCCGGCCCCGAGGAGTTCATCGCCTTCGACGCGGAGCTCCAGGAGGCGGGAGTGCTGGCCGGCGGCTTCGCCCTCACCGATCCGGAGGAGGGCACCAGCCTGAGCAAGGCCTCGCGGGAGGCCGAGCCGGTGATCACCGCCGGCCCCTACGCCGAGAGTCGGGAATTCGTGGGCGGCACCATCGTGATCGAGGTCGACTCGCTCGACGACGCCCTGGCCTGGGCCGCGAAGTGCCCCGGCGCGATCGGGGGCCGCATCGAGATCCGGCCGCTGCTGGAGATGTGAGAGAGATGATCCCTGAGGCGGTGCCCGACGGGCGGCCGACGGATGACGCGCTGTCCCGGGTGCACCGGGAGGAGCACAGTCGCCTGCTGGCCACCCTCGTGCGCCGCTTCGGGGATCTCGACCTCGCCGAGGACGCCGCCCAGGAGGCGATGGAGAGCGCGCTGCGCACCTGGCCCGCGCAGGGGGTGCCCCGCAGTCCGCTGGCCTGGCTGACCACGGTGGCGACCCGCTCCGCCCTGGACCGGGTGCGGCGTGATGCCACGTCCGCACGGCGCCTGGCCGAGCTCCGGGTGCGGGAGGGCGTGCGCGCCGCGGTCCCTGCGGACGAGGCGGCGCTGAGTGCCGGGGACCTGCCTGATGAACGGCTGGCGATGCTGATGGGCTGCTGCCATCCGGCGATCGCCCCGGCCGACAGGATCGCGCTGATGCTGCGCTTCGTGGGCTCGCTGAACACGGAGGAGGTCGCGCAGTCGCTGCTGCTGCCGGTGCCGACGCTGCAGGCCCGGATCACCCGGGTGAAGAAGCGGATCACCACCCACCGCATATCGCTCACGGTCCCGACCGATCCCGTCGAGCGCGCCCGGCGGCTGCCGCTCGTGCTGACGTCGATCTCGCTGATCTTCACCGAGGGGTATGCGGCGACCAGCGGCGACACCTCGATCCGTCGCGAGCTCACGGCGGAGGCGATCCGGCTGGCGCGCCTCACCCACCGACTGCTCCCCGTCCCCGCCGAGCCGCAGGGACTCCTCGCCCTGCTGCTGCTCACCGAGGCGCGCTCCCCCGCCCGCGACGATGCCGCGGGGATCCCCGTCCCCCTCGAGGAGCAGGACCGGTCCCGCTGGGACACGGAGCTGATCGCCGAGGGGCTCGCGCTGACGCAGCTCGCCGCCGCTCGCGCGGATGCCGGCCGGTTCACGATCCAGGCCGCGATCGCCGCGGTCCACGCCGAGTCCTCCCGCTTCGAGGACACCGACTGGGCCCAGATCGTGGCGCTCTACGATCTGCTGCTCGCCCGGGGTGACGATCCGGTGGTGCGGATGAACCGTGCCATCGCGGTGGGGCGGGCGCAGACGCCGGCGGAGGGTCTCGCCCTGCTGGAGCAGCTGGGCGAGGAGCCGCGGCTGCGGCGTCATCATCCCTTCCATGTCGCGCTGGCGCTGTTCCATGAGGAGCTGGGGCGGATGGAGGAGGCGGTGGCTGCCTGGCACCGGGCGCTGGACCTGGTGGGAAGCACAGCGGAGCGGCGGTTCATCGAGCGGCGGCTCGCCCGCCACGGGGAGTGAACCACGACAGGGAGCGGATGCTCCAGACGGCCTGACTCGGGGTATGCCGAGCGTGCCGGAGTCGAGGATGGACGCTGCGGGCACCGCACGGAGCACGGTCGAGCAGATGCCGACCCTCGGGACGATACTGGCGTGATGGCCGCAGCACCCGTCCTCGCAGCCCCTCACCGTCCCGCGCTGCGATGAGCTCTATCGCCCTCGGGCTGGTGCTCCTGGCGGCCGTCTGCCACGCGGTGTGGAACCTCGCCGCGAAACGGGTGGCCGGCGGCGGGATCGCCTTCGTGTGGTGGTACGACGTGGTCTCCGTCGTGCTGTGGGCCCCGCTCGCCCTGCTCGTGCTGATGCGGAGCGAGGTCGGGCTCTCCTCCGCGCTGCTGCCCGCCGCGCTGGTCTCGGGTCTGATCCATGTCGCCTACCAGCTCGCCCTGCAGACCGGATACGCCCGCGCCGACCTGGGCGTCGTCTATCCGGTGGCGCGCGGCGTGGGCCCTGTCCTGTCCATGGCGATCGCGATCCTCGTGCTCGGCGAGCGGCCCGGCTGGGTCGCCGGCATCGGCGCGCTCGTCATCGTCGCGGGGATCGTGGTGGTCGCTGCCGGGAGATCGATCGCCGGGCGCCACGGATTCCGTGCCGGGGTGGCCTGGGGAGCGGCGACCGGGGTGGCGATCGCCGCGTACACGCTGTGGGACAGCTACGCGGTCACGACGCTGGGATTGCCGCCGGTGGGCTACTTCCTCACCGCCTGCCTGTGGCAGGTGCTGCTGATGACCCCTGCCCTGCTGCGTCGTCATCGCGAGAGCGTCGGGCCGGTCATACGCGCCCACTGGCGGGAGGTCCGGCTCATCGCGGTCCTGTCACCCCTGGCCTACATACTGGTCCTGGAGGCGATGCGCACCGCACCGGTATCGCTGGTTGGCCCCGCGCGGGAGTCCAGCATCGTGGTGGGGTCGCTGCTGGCGTGGTGGCTGTTCAAGGAGCCGGACCCGCTGCGGCGAACCCTGGGTGCGGTGGTCGTGCTGGCCGGGATCGTGCTGATCGCGGTCTGACCCCTCGGGTCCGGCGGTGGTCGGGCTCCGGCGGACGGGGTCGAGGGGTGGGTGCGGCTGCGGCTCAGCGCCCTCCGCGCAGCCGGTCCATCTCCTTGCGGACCCGGTCCTCGCTCCAGCCGGGGCCGAACAGGCCCCAGGCCCCGCCGCCGCCCATGACGGCTGTCACCGATCCGTCGGCCGCGTGTCACCCTCGGCCTGCACCCGCGCGATGACCTCTCCGTGCAGCAGGCTGAACCAGCCGTCGGGGTGCTCGGCCCAGGTGCGGATGCCCGCGGCGATCCGCTCCCGCTCGGCGGCATCCGCCCATCCCTCGCGCTCCAGCTGCTGCGAGAACGGGCCGGAGGTGAGCCGGCCGGCGAGGGTCCCTGCCCAGGCCGCACGCGCCTCCGGGGTCGCATGCAGCCAGGTCGAGGAGCTGGGGGTGACATCCTCCAGCCCGGCCTCGTGCGCCCAGGCCAGCAGGCGCCGCCCGGCATCCGGGGTGCCGCCGTTCGCGCGGGCCGCCCGCAGGTACAGCGCGAGCCAGCGGTCGATCGCGGGCTCCTCGGGGAACCAGCGGAAGCCCTCGTAGTCGCTGTCCCGCAGGGCGATGGTCCCGCCGGGCCGGGTGACCCGACGGGCCTCGGCGATCGCCGCCACCGGCCGCGGGAGGTGCTGGAGCACCTGATGGGCATGGACCACGTCGACGCTGTCATCGGCCAGGGGAAGTGCCTGGGCATCGCCGACGAGCACCTGGACGGCTCCGAGCCCCTGACGGGCGAGCTCGGCGCGGGTGAGCTCCGCCGACTCCTCGGAGACCTCGAGGGCGGTGACGCCGTCGGGACCGACGATGCGGGCGAGGTCCGCTGTGATCGTGCCCGCGCCGCTGCCCACGTCCAGCAGCCGCTGACCGGGCCGCAGGTGGGGCACCAGGTGCGCGGCGGAGTTCTGTGCGGTGCGGGCGCGGTGGCTGTCCAGCACGGCGGCGCCGTAGCCGTGGGTGTAGGAGGCGGCGACGGGGTCAGCAGGGTCCGGCATGGCTCGACGCTATGCGGGGCGCTCCCGCCGGACCAGCTGGGACCGCCCTGCGGTCGACCTCACCGGGGGACGCTGCGCCCGGTCACCCTGCGGTCGCACGGCTGCGCAGCGCCGCACGCCGGTCCCAGAGGGCCGCGGCGATCACCACCGCGATGCCCACCACCGCGCCGATGGCGGTCTCCAGCACCCGGGCCTGGAGCAACGACCCGATGGGCTGCGGGTGGGCGAGCTGGACCATGAGCAGCGCCAGCGGGGTGATGAACAGCAGCGCGACGGGGAAGGACAGCAGGAAGGCGGTGGTGACGATACCGAGCGCGGTGCCGACGATGCGGTGCAGCCCGCGCTCGACCTGCAGGGTACGGCCCGGGGCCGACAGCGGCGCGATCGCCGCGATCTGCGCCCAGCAGGGGAAGGGCAGCCCGGAGGCGAGCCCCAGCATCCCGGCGATCGCGAAGCGGCTGAACTCCGCGCCCAGCTGTGCTCGTGACCGGGTCTCCGTCGCAGTGCGCACCCCCGCGCCGGGGTGCCGCTCCCCCGCCCAGTGGCCGAGCAGGCCCATCACCACGCACAGGGACGCGCAGGCACCCGCGACCAGGAAGGCCGCCCAGAGCGGTGCGGCCGGCGGGGCGGAGGCGACGGCGGCGACCGCGAACAGCGGGAAGATCGCCCCGCCCGGTTTCAGGCCGAGCCGCAGCACCACCGCGGCGACCAGGCCCGCCACGACCGATCCCACTCCCAGGACGGTCCAGGACTCCGCGACATCGCCCCTCGACTCCCCGAGCTGCGCGGGGGTCGCGCCGAGGGTCACGCACAGGGTGAGCAGCGCCCCGGCCATCGACTGGCGCCGGAAGCGCATCCGTGTCGGCTCGTACCTCGAGTAGATCCCGGTGAAGGCCCCGAAGCCGACGTACATCGCCCACTGGACGTGCCTCGTCACCAGCAGCAGGGACAGCGGGATCGCGAGGCCCGGTGCGATGCGGAAGGCCGGGATGTGGTCCACGCGGCGGGGCCCGAGGCTGATCAGGCGCTTCGCCGTGGCCTGGATCCGGGTGGGTGCTGCGGGCACGGGACTCCTTCCGGGACGTGCGTCCCGCGGACGCACCGGTCCAGGGCAGGGGCGCCGGCCCGGCAGGTCACCCCCTGATCGGCTCGCACCCGTGGGTGACTGCAGAT
>JAKDNE010000160.1 GCA_030451965.1 Brachybacterium sp.
CCGCCGTACATCACGGCGATGCGGTCCGCGAGCTGGGTGACCTCGTCCAGCTCAGTGGAGACGATCACGACCGGGGTGCCCTTGTCCCGCTCGTCGAGGATGCGGCGGTGCAGGAACTCGATGGAGCCCACGTCCACACCGCGGGTGGGCTGAGAGGCGATCAGCAGGGCCAGTTCGCGGTGCAGCGCCCTGGCCATGACGACCTTCTGCTGGTTGCCGCCGGAGAGGGTGGAGACTGCCGCGGCGGAGGAGCCGGTGCGGATGTCGAACTCCGGGATCAGCTGTTCCGCGTTCTCCCGGATGGTCCGCAGATTCATCGCCAGCGCGCTGCCGAAGGGCGGTCGGTCGTGCTGGTCCAGCACCAGGTTCTCCGCGACCGAGAAGTCGGGGACCAGCGCGTCGTGGGTGCGGTCCTCGGGGACGAAGCCGACGCCCGCGTCGAGCACCTGCTTCGTGGTGCGGCCCACCAGCTCCTTCCCCTCGAGCTTCGCAGAGCCGTGCACTGTCTCCTGCAGGCCCAGCAGCGCCTCGGTGAGCTCGGTCTGGCCGTTGCCCTGCACCCCGGCGATGGCGAGCACCTCGCCATGGCGCACCGCGAAGGAGACGCCGTCGAGGGTCCGCGTGCCGACCCCGTCGATCACCCGCAGATCGGTGACCTCGAGCGCCACCTCACCGGGTGCGGCCTCGGCCTTGTCCTGGTTGAGCGAGACCTGGCGACCCACCATCAACGAGGCCAGCTCCGCCTGGTCGGCCGACGGGTCCGCTTCTCCCACGACCTTGCCGCGACGGATCACGGTGATCCGGTCGGAGACGGCTTTGACCTCGCGGAGCTTGTGGGTGATGAACACGATCGAGGTGCCCTCGTCGCGCAGCTGACGCATGATCTCCATCAGCTCGTCGGTCTCCTGCGGGGTGAGCACCGCGGTGGGCTCGTCCAGCACCAGCACCTCGGCGCTGCGGCTGAGGGCCTTGATGATCTCGACGCGCTGCTGCGCGCCGACGGGCAGGTCCTCGACCAGCGCATCGGGGTCCAGGTCGAAGCCGAAGCGGGAGGAGATCTCGCGCACCAGCTTCCGGGCCGCGCCGAGATCGAGCAGACCGCCCTTGGTCGGCTCGTGCCCCAGCACCATGTTCTCGGCGACGGTGAAGACGGGCACCAGCATGAAGTGCTGATGGACCATGCCGATGCCGGCATCCATCGCGTCGCCGGGGTCCGTGAAGGTGACCGGGCTGCCGTCGATGAGGATCTTCCCGCCGTCGGGACGGTAGAGCCCGTACAGGACGTTCATCAGCGTGGACTTCCCGGCCCCGTTCTCGCCCAGCAGGGAGTGGATCTCCCCCGGTTCGACGATCAGGTCGATGGCGTCATTGGCCACGAAGGTCCCGAAGGTCTTCGTGATCCCGCGCAGTTCGAGTTTCACAGCGCTCGCTTCCGTCAGTGCGGGCCGGGCATCCGGCCCAGCGGGGTTCAGACATGGGACGCGGCCCCCGCCCTCGCAGGCGGGGACCGCGCGCCGGTCAGCGGTGGATCAGGAGCCCTGGGGCGATGCCTTGGACTCGACCGCCACGGTGCCGTCGACGATCTCCTGCTCGAGGGTGGTCAGCTCCTCGGAGAGCTCGGCGGGGACATCATCCTCGAAATCGTGGAACGGGGCCAGGCCCACGCCGCCGTTCTCGAGGGTGCCCACGTACGGGGTCCCGTCGTACTCGCCACCGGCGGCGCCGGTGATGACGTCCTCGACGCCCACGGTCATCTCCTTCATGACGGAGGTGAGGATGACGGACTGGGCATCGGCATCGGACGAGTTGGTCTCGTAGCCGTCGGCGTCGACCCAGATCACCATGCGGTCCTCACCCTCCTTGGCGGAGGCGAGGGTGCCGGCGCCGACGGGGCCCGCCACCGGCATGATGATGTCGGCGCCCGCGTTGTAGAACTCGTCGGAGACGGCCTTGCCCTTGGACTGGTCATCGAAGGTGCCGACGATGGAGCCGGACTGGGACTCCTTGTTCCAGCCGAGCACCTCGACGTCCCCGTCGTGGGTCTCGTTGTAGTGGGCGACGCCGTCGACGTAGCCGTCCATGAAGATCGTGACGGTGGGGATGTCCACGCCGCCGTAGGTGGCGACCTTGCCGGTCTCGGTCATCCCGGCGGCCAGGTAGCCGGCCAGGAACGCGGCCTCGGCGGTGTTGAACTCGAGGGGCTTGACGTTGTCGAGCTCGATCGGGTTGCCGTCGGCGTCCTGAGCGGTGGAGTCCACGATCGCGAAGTCCGTGTCGGGGTTCTCCTGCGCGGCATCACCGGTGGCCGGGGCCAGCAGGAAGCCGACGGTGATGATCAGGTCGCACCCCTGGGTCACCATGTTGTTGATGTTCGGGGCGAAGTCGGAGTCGGAGGTGGACTCCGCGGTGGAGTGGTCGATCCCCAGGCTCTCGACCGCGTTCTGCAGTCCCTTGTAGCTGGACTCGTTGAAGGACTTGTCGTCCCAGCCGCCGGCATCGGAGACCATGCAGGCCTTGTAATCGCTCGAGGCGCCGCCGGCATCGCTGCCGCCGCCACCGGCGGTCTCCTCCGGGGCCGTGCCGCAGGCGGCGAGGGTCAGGGCGCCGGCGCCGGCCAGGGCGAGGGCACGCGTGATGCTCTTCATGAAGGTTCCTTCGGTCAGGTGCGGGGCCGGAAACGCCCCGAGGGGTCCGTCGCGACAGCGCTGTCGCAGTGCGTCTGGACCATATCTGCGGACAGCACCCTGCGGGGGCCACTTCGGTCCCAGTCCGTGAACCGTTATGAAATCGACGCGGATGTGACGTATGGGCTGGCGTGCAGCCGCTCCTCGCCCTCCGCAGCCGGAGGGTCATGCCCCTCGGGCAGGGGTCGCGTCAGACGGGCAGCAGGTCACGCTGGACGCACGCGGCCGCGAGCACCGAGGCACCGATGCCGATCGCCCGCTCATCGATCATGAGATCACCCATGTGCAGGTCATAGGTGCGTCCGCCCGGGGTGCGGGTGCCGAGCCTGGCGAGTGCTCCGGGCACCTTCTCCAGATACCAGGCGAAGTCCTCGCCGCCCAGAGACTGCGCGGTCGGATCGAGGTTGTCCAGTCCCAGCACCCCCTGTATCGCGGAGGCCAGCACATCGACGCTCGAGGCGGCGTTGGACACCGGCGGCACGCCGCGGTCGTGGCTCACCCGCGCCTCGACACCCCAGGGACGCACGAGGTCCGCCAGGATCGTCTCCAGCAGCTCCTCCGCCCGATCCCAGGCGTCGTGGTCCAGGCAGCGCAGGGTCCCCTCCAGGGTGCCGCTGCTGGGGATCGCGTTGAAGGCCGAGCCGGCATGGATGCTGCCCCAGGTCAGGTTCACTCCGGAGCGCGGATCCATCCGTCGGTTCAGCGCCGCCGGGAGCTGGGTGGCGATCGAGCCCAGCGCGTAGACGAGGTCCTGGGTGAGGTGGGGGCGCGAGGTGTGCCCGCCCGCTCCTCGCACCTGGACCTTCACCGGGTCGGTGGCCGAGGTGATGGGGCCCGACTTCAGGCCCACGTGGCCGACGTCGACCCCCGGATCGCAATGCAGCGCGAGGATCGAGTCGACACCGTCCAGCACATCCTGTCCGATCAGCTCGAGGGCGCCGCAGGGATGCATCTCCTCGGCCGGCTGGAACACCAGTCGCACCCCGCGGCGGAGACCACCGGCATCGGCGACCCGGACCAGCGCCGTCGCCGCGCCGAGGACCGCACTCATGTGGACGTCGTGACCGCAGGCGTGAGACACACCCTCCACGGTGGAGCGGAAGGCGACGGTGGCCAGCTCGGGGATGCCGAGCGCGTCCATGTCGGCGCGCAGGGCCGTCAGTTCCAGGGTGGGGTCATCACCGGCGATGTCGCAGATCAGGCCGGTGTGCGCCATCCGCTGCGGGGAGAGCCCCAGGCCGCGAAGGTGCTCCTCGATGAAGTCGGTGGTGGCGTGCTCCTGATGGGAGAGCTCGGGGTGGCGGTGGAGATGCCTCCGCACCTCGCGCAGCGTGTCCTCGGACTCTGCGACCGTCCGGGCGATCAGGCCCGTCGGACCCAGCATGGACCGCTGCTCCGCGGTCCCCAGCAGAACCTGCTCCGACTGCTCCACCTGTGCACTCCCCTGCGTTCCGTCGGGACGACCTCGTCTCCGGCGCGGAGGGGGTCGACGCCTTCGCGGTGGCCGCTGCGGGCGGTCGACGTCAGCGCAGGCGGCCCAGCCCGCGCCGCTCGAGGCGAGCGACGAGCACCGAGAGGTCCTGCGCCTGTTCGTCGGCGAGCACCAGCAGGACGTCCTCGGTGTCGACGATGCTGATGCCGTCCAGCCCGACCAGGGCGATGTGGCGATCCGTGGAACCGTACACCGTGGCGCGTGAGGAGACGGCATCGACCGTGGCTCTTCCCAGCACCCGGACATCACCCCCCTCACCGTCGTCCGTGTCGCCCTCATCGCCCTCTCTCGGGGCGGCGCCATCACCCTCGCCGCCGGGCCGGACCGGATGCTCGCGCAGCTGCTGGGCGAGGGCTGCGAAGTCGCCCACGTCGTCCCAGCCGAAGGAGGCCGGCACCACCGCGACCTTGCCATCGGCGGCCAAGGGCTCGGCCAATGCGTGGTCGATCGCGATCGCGGTCAGTCGCGGCCAGACCCGCTCGAGCACCTCCTGATGCTGTCTGGTGCCGAGAGCCGCGGCGATCTCGCGAGCCCCGGCGGCCAAGGAGGGGATCTGCGCAGCCAGCTCGTCGAGGAGCAGCGAGGCCCGCACCACGAACATCCCTGCGTTCCAGAGGAAGCGGCCGGTGCTCAGGAACTGCTCGGCGCGCTCTCGGTCCGGCTTCTCCACGAAGCGGGTCACCGGATGGGCGCCGGGCGGGAGCGCGCCCGGCCCTGCGGCTCTCGCGACATGCTCGTCGGCGACCGCATCTCGTCCCTCAGCCGCCCCCTGCTCGATGTACCCGAACCCGGTGGCGGGATGCGTGGGGGCGACCCCGAGGGTGACCAGGTACCCGCGCTCGGCGGCATCGCGGGCGATCGCCACCGCACGGGCGAAGGCCTCAGGATCATCGATCAGGTGGTCGGCGGCGAAGGATCCGATGATCGCCTCGGGATGATCCCGCTCGACCAGCGCCGCGGCGAGCGCGATCGCCGGCATCGAGTTGCGCGGGGACGGCTCCGCGACCACCTGCACAGCGCCCGACCCACCCACCTGCTCCCGCACCGCGGCCTCGTGCGCCGCCCCGGTGACCACGATCGGCGGCCTATCGGCCAGCGGCGCCAGGCGCTCCACCGTGCTCTGCAGGAGGCTCCTGCCCTCGCCCGTCAGGTCCAGCAGGAATTTCGGACGCGAACGGCGTGAGAGCGGCCACAGTCGGGTCCCGGCGCCGCCGGCCGGGATCACGGGCACGAAGGGATGCTGAGGCATCAGCCCAGCGTATCGATGACCACCCTCGTGCCGACGGCGCTCCGCAGACCCTGTGGACGACTCGCTCCGGAACGCACGGCAGAGCCCCTGCCTGGTGCTACGCTGAACGGGCCCCTGTCGGGGGCGATGATGATGTCGCCGTGTCGTGAAATGCCCACCCCCGGGCGGTCCGCGTCGCGATCGCTGTCCGGAGCGTCGTTCCGGAGGGCTGCTGGCCGCGCTCCACGGCATCTCCTCACGGCTCCCGGCATCACCTCGACGCTTCTGGAGGATCTCCGTGGCTTCAGCCCAATCCGGGACGCTCTACCGTGGCGACACGACGGGCATGTGGTCCTGGGTCGCCCACCGCATCTCGGGAATGCTCATCTTCCTGTTCCTGCTCGTGCACGTCCTGGACACCGCTCTCGTCCGCGTCTCCCCTGAGGCCTACAACGAGGTGATCGGGCACTACAAGACCGTGGTGTTCGGCCTCGGCGAGGTCGGCCTCGTCGCCGCGATCCTCTTCCACGCCCTCAACGGCCTGCGCCTCATCCTGGTGGACTTCTGGTCCCAGGGCCCCAAGCGCCAGCGCTCCCTGTTCTGGGGCGTCGTGGTCGTGTGGGTCGTCCTCATGGCCGGATTCCTCCCCCGCCATCTCATGCACATGTTCGGAGCGTGATCACGATGTCCACCACCTCCATCCCCGATCCGAGCACTCGCTACCGCCGCACCGGCCAGCGCGGCCTCAACGCCGAGATGCTCTCGTGGCTGTTCATGCGCGCCTCCGGCATGCTGCTGGTCATCCTCGTCTTCGGCCACCTCTTCGTGAACCTCTGGCTGGGCCAGGGCGTCCAGGGCATCGACTTCGCCTTCGTCGGCGGCAAGTGGTCCTCCCCCTTCTGGCAGGTCTGGGACCTGCTGATGCTGTGGCTGGGACTCATCCACGGCGGCAACGGCGTGCGCACGATCATCAACGACTACGCGCGGGGCGACCGTCTCCGCATGGTCCTCAAGGCCCTGCTCTACTTCGCTGTGATCGTCACGGTCATCCTCGGCACGCTGGTGATCTTCACCTTCGATGCGTGCCCGGCCGGCGCCGATCCGAGCCTGCTGCCCTCCTTCTGCGAGGGCTGACACCCCGGACGGCCGGTCCACCGGTCGCCCCACCCCACTTCCCGGTCGACCCGAAACGGAGCAGTCACCCGACATGCAGACCCATAACTACGACGTGGTGATCGTCGGCGCCGGCGGCGCCGGCATGCGCGCCGCCCTGGAGTCCTCCAAGCACGCCCGCACCGCAGTCGTCACCAAGCTCTACCCCACGCGCTCCCACACCGGCGCGGCCCAGGGCGGCATGTGCGCCGCGCTCGCGAACGTCGAGGACGACAACTGGGAGTGGCACACCTACGACACCGTCAAGGGCGGTGACTACCTCGTGGACCAGGACGCCGCGGAGGTGATGGCCAAGGAGGCCATCGACGCGGTGCTCGACCTCGAGAAGATGGGCCTGCCCTTCAACCGCACCCCCGAGGGCAGGATCGACCAGCGCCGGTTCGGCGGGCACACCCGCGACCATGGCGAGGCACCCGTGCGACGCTCGTGCTACGCCGCGGACCGCACCGGTCACATGATCCTGCAGACGCTCTACCAGAACTGCGTGAAGCAGGACGTGGAGTTCTTCAACGAGTACTACGTGCTCGATGTGCTGATGACCGGCGATCCCCGCAGCGACGGGGGCGTACGCGCCTCCGGCGTGGTCACCTACGAGCTGGCCACCGGCGAGATCCACATCTTCCGCGCGAAGTCCGTCATCTTCGCCTC
>JAKDNE010000161.1 GCA_030451965.1 Brachybacterium sp.
CGTCGAGGGACCAGCCGAACTCGATCTGCATGAACGCTCCTCCGTCGCAGGTCGCGGGCTCCGGTGACGGCCGCGGTCCCACCTTAAGGGAGGGGGCCGACGTCCGGAGGGCAGCGAGCTGCTGTGGAGGGCTCGACCTCCGCTCAACGATTGAACGGATCATCCGCGCGCACGCCCCAGCTGAACCCTCGCTCATAGAGCACCATCGCCGAGTCGTCAGGGGCGAGGACCAGATCCTGTCCCTCGCCGGTCATCCGCAGGGTGCCGTCGGCCTGCTGCTGGAGCGACAGGGTGAGCACGACAGGCTCGGCCGCGGAATGCTCCTGCAGCGGCTTCCCCTGCTCGCGCAGCGGGCGCAGCGACAGCTCGATCGTGTCCTGCCCGGTACGGTCGTAGCTGCCGGCCAGCAGCTCGCCGTTCGCCTGTCGAAGCTGCACCGCCGCGCGACCGTCGTACTCCACCTCGCCGAAGGCGAGCGCGCTCCATCGCGTGTCCTCGCGCAGCTGCGCGGCGGGCTCGGCGGCGTCCTCCTGCACGGTCCACACCCCGGCGGGTGCGGACTCATCGACGCTCCGTTCGGAGTACATCGAGCTGACGCCCCAGCCCGCCAGCCCCACCAGCACGAGCGCGGCGATCGGGCCGAGGATGTTCGTGACCCGCGCCAGCGGAGGCCACGGCACCAGGACCGGCCGCGGACCTTCACCTAGCTTCCCGTGGCCCAGGAACGCCCTGGCCAGCCGAGGTATCCACGGACTCAGCACGATCAGCGCCATCACCAGCAGAGTGAGCGCGATCTGCTTGACGGGTACGTCATAGCCGAGGTTCAGCACCAGCACCAGCGACATCGACCCGGCAGAGAGCGCCGCTCCCAGCGGCACCGAGCGCCGCCACAGCAGCGCGATGGCCGCGCCCCATTCGGCAAGGCCCCCCAGGAACTGGAACAGCGGGGAGAAGGCGACCAGCCTCCACAGCATCCCCATCGGGCTCATCTCGCCCTGGGTGATCAGCGCATCGCCCATATCGGTGACCCCGAACTGGCCGAGCACGAGCTTCGCGTAGCCGTAGTAGAGCAGCGCCACCGCCAGCAGCAGGCGCACGGCGCCATGCGCCCACCAGCCCAGGGTCACGGCGGCGGTGCGAGCCAGCCGCTTCTCGACGGTGTAGTCGCCGGTGCCGGGTGATGCAGAGCGTTGGTTCATACCCCCACTTCAGCGCACGGGCCGACCCCGCAGGATCCACCTGTGGGGTCGGCCCGATACGACTTCAGTAGATGCTCACCCCTCGCAGCTCAGAGCCGTGCGAACTCCCGCACCCAGGCCGCCTCGGACTGCACCGGCCGCCCCGGCACCAGCGCGCCATCGCGGACGAACCCCTCTTCGCGCCCGTCCAGTACGGCGACGAGGAGAGCCCTGTGCCGCGCGAGCTCCTCCGCATGCGCAACGTCACCGGCGAGGTCCCGCTCCTCCCGCGGATCCTCCTCCAGGTCGAACAGCTGCTCATGGCCATCGCCCGAGAACCACACGTACTTGTGCCGCTGCGAGCGGATCCACTGCATCGAGTGCCGGCCCAGCGAGCCGATCAGATGCTCCCCATGCAGGTGCTCGCGCATCGCCTGCCCGTGAGTCGCCCCGCGAAGATCCACGCCGTCCACCCCTTCCGGGATATCAGCCCCCGCGAGCCCGAGCACGGTCGGCATCAGGTCCCGCAGCTCGGCGATCGCGTCGACCTTCCCCGGGGCTCCCCAGTCCTCGCGCCAGCGCGGCGGGACATGCATCACCAGCGGCACCCGGGCGGAGCCCTCGTATCCCACGGACTTCCGGTACATGTCGTGATCGCCCATCATGTCGCCGTGGTCGGAGACGAACACGATCACGGTGTCCTCGAGCAGGCCCTGATCCGAGAGCGTCTCCTTCAGCCGGTTCAGCTGCAGGTCGATGAACTCGATGGAGCCGTAGTAGCCGGCCCGCACCTGCTGGTGGGTGCTCTCCTTCTGCGCCCCGAACTCCGCCTCGGAGCCGAAGTCGCGGCGGTGCTGGTCGAACCGGGCGACCCACTCGCCCATCGCCCGCCGGGGGAACCGGCGATCGCGGTACTTGTCCCACAGCCACTGTGGGGGATCGAACGGCGCATGCGGCCGATGGAAGGACATATAGAGGAAGAACGGCCGGGTCGGATCGCGCCGTTCGAGGAAGCGGAAGGACTCATCGGCCACCCAGCGGGAGGGGTGCAGCCGCTCCTGACGCTCCCAGGGCCGGGCCGTCATCGCATTGCACCCGATCCCCGTCTCCTGGTAGTCGGCACGCGGATCACCGGTCTCGCGCCGGAGGAACTCCACGTAGTCATCGATCCGGGCCGACGGGCCGCGGCTGAGCCGCCGTGAGGTGTGCAGGAAGCCGTCGTGCAGGAGGACCTCGTCGAAGCCGCACCGCGCCCGGTCAGGGAACACGTGCATCTTCCCCACGCCGAAGGTCTGGTATCCGGCCTCACCCAGCGTGGACTGCAGCGTCACCGGATATGCGTCGGGGAAGGAGATCCCCTCCCGGTAGCCGTAGCGGCCGTGCAGCGCGGGGGACTTCCCGGTGAACATCGCGACCCGGGCGGGCACGCACGTCGGGGTGGCGGAATAGGCCCGGGTGAATCGGTATCCGCCCCGCGCCATGTCGTCGAGGTTCGGGGTGTCGATGTGGTCGTTGCCGGCGACGCCCATCGCATCGGCGCGCATCTCATCGACGCAGACCAGGATGATGTGGGGTCGTTCGGGGGAGGGGGTGGTCACGGCAGCGGTCAACCTTTCACGGCGCCGGAGAAGGACTCGATGAAGTACTTCTGGAGGATGATGAACACGATGATGATCGGCAGCAGGGCGATCGTCGATGCGGCCGACATCATGCCCCAGTCGCTGAAGTACTGGTTCTGGAGGCTGTAGATGCCCACCGCGAGCGTGCGCAGATCCGGCTGGGAGAGCGTGAGCACCAGGGGGAGCAGGAAGTCGTTCCAGGCATGCATGAACTGCAGGATGACCGCTGTGGCGAGGACGGGCTTCGCCAGCGGGAGATAGACCTGCGCGAAGATGCGGAGGAACCCTGCGCCGTCCATGGTCGCCGCCTCCTCGAGCTCCTTGGGGAGCTGCGCGAAGTAGCCGGCGAAGAGGAGCACGACGATCACGCTCACGCCGCCCGCCTCGGCGAGCGTGATGCCCCAGAGGCTGCCGGACAGCCCCAGGCTGTCGATCAGGTCGAAGATCGGGATCACGGTGTATCCCTGCGGGAGGAACACGACCAGTGCGAGCAGCGCGTAGATGACCTTCTTCCCCGGGAATGTGTACCGACCGAGGACATATCCGAGCAGGGCGTTCACCGTCACGGAGATCACGATCGACATCCCGGTCACGAAGATCGTGTTCAGGAGGTACCGACCCATGTCGGCCTCACGCCAGGCGCGGACATAGTTGTCCAGGTGGAGGGTCGAGGTGAACGGGTTCAAAGACCCGAAGATCTCCGCGTTCGACTTCAGCGAGCTGGAGAACACCCAGATGAAGGGGTAGACCCAGACCAGCGCGATCGGCAGCAGGATGAATGCGCCGACGATCAGCGCGAGCCGTTCGGAGCGCTTGCGTCGCCGTCGGCGGGGCGGGGGCTGCGGCGCCTCCTCTATCGTGGCGGCTCCCGCGTCCGGCATCGCTGTGGTGGTCAGGCTCATCGGTCGAGCCTCGCTCTCTGATCGGCGACGAGTTTCAGAGCCCAGGCCTGCAGCAGGGCGATGAGCAGGGTGGCGAGTCCGAAGAAGCAACCTGCTGCCGAGGCATAACCGAGGCGGGGCACCCCTCCGGCGGCATCCGGCGCGAAAGCGGTGCGGAAGATGTACACCTCGACGACCTCCGACGAGTAGTACGGACCACCACCGGTCAGCGCCTGGATCAGGGCGAAGGCGTGCAGGTTCTCGTTCGCGGTGAGGATCACGATGATCACCGCGAAGGGGATCAGGATCGGCAGGGTGATCTTGATGAGCTGCTGGACGGCGCCCGCCCCGTCGACCTCGGCCGCCTCGTAGTACTCCGAGGGCACGGTCTGCAGCGCAGCGAGCCAGTAGATGAGCGTCATCCCGAAGTTCTTCCAGGTATGTAGCAGCAGCGCGCTCCAGAGCGCCAGGTGCGGATCCGACAGGAACTCGACCGGGGCATCGGTGAGCCCCGTGGTCTCGAGGAAGAAGGCGATCGGCCCGTTGCTGGGGGAGAGGACGAAGGTGAGCACGACGCCGATGACCGAGGCGGCTGCCATCACCGGCAGGAAGAACACTGTGCGGAAGAAGGTCGAGAGTCTGCCGCGGATGATGTTGTTCAGGACGATCGCGAGGATCAGTGCGAGCGCGACGCGCAGTGGGACCCCGATGAGCACGAAGACCATCGAGCGGCCGAAGGAACCCCAGAACATCCCGTCGCCGAGGAGCTCGCGATAGTTGGACAGGCCGACGAAGCTCTTGGCATCGCTGAACCCGTTCCACTGCGTGAGGGAGAAGTACCAGGAGGCGCCCATCGGGTAGAAGACGAACATGGCGGTCAGCACCATGCCGGGGATGATGAAGAGATAGATCCAGAACAGATCACCGCGGCGCGCGCGCACTCGCCGGGCGGGCGCGCGCCGACGAGGCGGCGAGAGGGCGGTCGAGGTCATCTCAGGCCTCGAGTTCGTCGTAGTCCTGTGCCGTGTAGTCGCGGCTCGGATCCCAGTTCGGGAACTGCAGCTGGGAGATGTCGACCTCCGCGCCCTCGGCCTGCGCGGCGTCGAAGGCCTTCTCCATCGCTTCATCGAGACGCGCATCCAGGTCGGACAGCGCGGCTTCCGGATCGCTGATCTGGCCTGTCAGGATCCCCTCGATGGTCCCCGCGATGCCGGGGTCGGTGGCCTGGAGGTTGAGCCTGACGGCGCCGGCGTGCTCGCTGCGGATCTCGAACTGCGGGCAGGCGCGCATGAAGGTCGCCGCGAGATCCGCGACCAGCTTGGCCCTCGGGTTGAGCGCGGAGGTGTCGGCGGAGGAGTTCGCCTCCTCGATCGTGGACAGGAAGAAGCCCTCGGTGAGCTCCACCATCGCCCGCTGTCCCTCGAGCGACCCCATGAACTTGATGACGGCGGCGGCAGCATCCACGTTCGTGCTGTCGGCGTACAGCCAGGGCATGTTCGCACCGGTCTCCCGGAACGGGATGGTGTAGTCGCTGCCGTCGGGGGAGGGCAGCGGGAGGATCGTGTACTCGAAGTCGGGGTAGTCCTTCGCCCACTGCGAGATGTCCCAGGGCCCGTTGAGGGAGATCCCGGCCAGGCCGGAGGGGAACTGGGCACGAGCGTCCGCGTCCTTCAGTGTGAGGTATCCGGGGACGAAGGAGCCGTCGTCGATCATCGAGCGCACGAAGTCCAGGGCCTCGAGGAACTCCTGTGCGGAGTACTCGTACTTCCCTGTCTGCATGTTCATGCCCTCGGAGTTGCCCAGCCAGCCCGCAGTGTTCGCGAGGTTCGCGATCACGACGTCCAGGTGATCGGAGGTCGAGAGGATTCCCGGGGTGCCTGCGGCGGTGATCTCCTTGGCCAGGGACCGGAGGTCGTCCCAGGTGGACACCGACTCGATGGGGGTCGACACGCCGGCGGCGTCAGCCGCTTCGTGGGAGATGTACTGGGTGATGTCCAGGCGCCGGGTCGAGTTCATCGGCCAGCTGTAGACCTTGCCGTCGAAGACGTGCACGCCGTTGATCAGCGCGGTGTCGGGGAATCCCGCCCTCCACTCCGCGAAGTCGGGGATCACGTCATCGAGGGGCTGGACCCAGCCTTCGCTGATCGCGGACTCGGCAGGGACGTTCTGCGGCAGTGCGAAGACGTCCGGCGCCGAGCCGTTCCTGATCCCCAGCGGCACCACCTGGTTGACCTGGTCCCAGCCCGAGCCGTCGTACTGGACCTGGACCTCGGGGAACTGCTCGCCGAAGCTGGTGATCACCGGATCGATGAACAGTGCTTTGAGGTCGCCGGAATCCATCCAGCTCAGCGCCGTGGCCTGTGAGGCATCTGCGTCGAAGTCGAAGGAGAAGCCCTCGGACGCGGCGGCGACCTCCTCGGCCCCGGTGCCGGAACCGGTCTCGACGGAGCACGCGCTCAGGCCGGCCGCCAGCGCTGCCGCGCCACCGATCAGGGAGCGTCGACGGAATCGGAGGGTGCTGACGGTCATGGATGCCTCCTTGCATCGCCGTGCGGCCCGAGCCGGTCACGGACGTCCGTGGTATTTCGATTAACCATGACCTACGATGTGTGATGTGAACCACTCTGTCAAGGCCGTATCGAGGAACAATCAGAAAGGGTCGGCCCGACGGCCGACCCAGGCGGACGTCGCACGCGTGGCAGGGGTGTCCACCGCGACCGTCTCCCACGTGCTGAGCGGCCGCGCCGACCGCACGGGGGCCGGGAACGCGCAGACCCGGGCCAGGGTCGAGCGCGCGATGGAGCAGCTGGACTACCGCCCGAACTGGGCAGGGCGCGCATTGCGCCGGCAGCGCACCGGCCTCGTCGGCGCGCTCGTCTCAGCGGGCGGCAATCCGTGGCGGGACAGCCTGATCACCGTCGCGAAGCGGGAGCTCGCGAAGCGCTCGCTCGACCTCGTCGTCTTCCCCGACGTCGGCGTCGACGAGGCGGCCGACAGGCTCGCGGAACTCCTGGACCGCGGCGCGGTGGACGCCTGCTTCATGGTGCATCTGGAGGAGACGGGTGACGTGGCGGAGCGCCTGGCGCGCAGTCCGATCCCGAGCGTGGCCTTCGCCGAGGGGAGCGCCGCCGGACTCCCGACCGTGCGGCACGGATATGCGGAGGCCGCGGCGGAGGCCACCGTTCGACTGCGCGACAGAGGGGTGCGGCGATTCATGATCGCCACCGAGTCGATGGGGCCGGGGCACAGCCTCTGGCGCGATGTCGTCGACCCGATCCGTTCGGTTCTTGCAGAGGGCGATGGCGACGGGGGGGCGGTCGAGCACCTCGAGATCGACTATCGGATCAGCACCGACCTCCGGCCTCTTGACTGGGCGTCCCTCGAGGCCGCCGGACCGGAGGACCCGATCGTGCTGATGTGCTCGAGCGACCGGTTGGCGATCCAGATCGCCGCCGAATGCGAACGGCGGTCGATCGACGTCGGGCGGTCCGTCGGGGTCGTGGGCCGCGGCGATATCGCCGAGGCCGCGGAGCGGCGCCTCCCGC
>JAKDNE010000162.1 GCA_030451965.1 Brachybacterium sp.
GACCCGTCCGCTGCCGCGCACTCCGGTGCCCTCCCCCGTCGAGCCCGGCCCCGCGCACCGAGCCCGCGCCGATGACCATCAGCAGGAGGCGCAGCACCTCCTCGACCCCGACCCTCAGCACGGCGGCCCGGAGCGCGCCCTGCATGGCCCCGACGACGGGAGCCTGCCTCCCGGTGGTCCGCCGCCGTCGCGCACGTCCCGGCGCCGCTCCCGCCTTCCGCGACCGCTCCGACTGGTGGCGACGCTCATGGTGCTGGTGCTGGTGCTCGTGCTGGGCTGGGGCACCGGGGTGACGATATGGGCGAACAGCCGTATCGACCACGTCGCGGCGCTGTCCGGCGCGGAGAACACGCCCGGGACCACCTACCTCATCGCCGGGTCCGATCGCCGCGACGGGGCTGCCGTGGGCGAGGACGGCACCCAGGGCGCCCGCGCCGACACGATGATGCTGCTGCACAAGGCCCCCGGGGGGAACAGCTACCTGATCTCCCTGCCCCGGGACACCCTCGTCGACATCCCCGGCTACGGCGCCTACAAGCTCAACGCCGCCTACTCCTTCGGCGGCGCACCGCTGCTGGTGCAGACCGTCGAGCAGTTCACCGGGCTGACCATGGACCACTACGTCGAGATCGGCTTCGACGGCGTGTCCGAGGTCGTGGACTCGGTCGGGCACGTGAACCTGTGCATCGACCGGGACGTCGATGACAAGAAATCCGGCCTGGTGATGACCGAGGGCTGTCATGACGTCGAAGGCGAGCAGGCACTGGCCTTCGTACGTGCCCGCTACTTCGATCCCACCGCCGATCTGGGGCGCCAGCAGCGCCAGCAGCAGTTCGTCGGCGCCCTCATGGAGCGCGTGACGACCCCCTCGGTGCTGCTGAACCCGTTCGCCCAGGTGCGTCTGGCCGGAGCCGGCTCAGGAGCGCTGACGACCAGCGAGAGCACCGGGATCATCGACGTGAGCAGGATGGCCCTGACCGCGCGCAGCGCCATGAACTCCGGCAGCACCCCCGTGCTCCCGATCGAGAACCCGGAATTCATGACCGAGCACTCCGGGGTCGCGATCCTCACCGACGACGCGGACATCGCCGCATTCTTCGCCGAGGTGAGGGACGGCTCCGCGGACACCGCGCCGTAGACATCGGCGCAGTCCGCTCTGCGGGGCTGAGGGGGTGACGCTCAGCGGAAGAGCATGTCGATGACGATGTTCACCGAGTTCAGGACCGACTGGCCCTTCGAACGCGAGTAGTCGGTGTAGAGGATGTGGACCGGGTGCTCGGCCACCGTGAACTGGTGACGCCCGATCTCCTCGACGATCTCGGAGGCATGCGCCATCCGGTTCTGCTCGATCGCGAGCCTCTCGCAGGCCTCCCGGCCCAGCACCCGCAGCCCGTTGTGGGCATCGGTGAGCTTCACCCCGGTGGTGAGGTTCGTGTACCAGACGGCGCCGCGCAGCACGATGCGCTTGAGCAGCCCGGGCCTGGTGCGGGCATCGAGGAAGCGCGAACCGAGGACGATGTCCACCCCCTCGCCCTGCCGCTTCGCGATCATCGCGGCGGCATCGTCGACCTGGTGCTGCCCGTCGGAATCGAAGGTGACGACCTGCTGCATATGCGGGTCGCGCAGGGCGTAGTCGATTCCCGTCTTCAATGCGGCGCCCTGTCCCATGTTGTACGGGTGCAGGACCACGGCAGCGCCGGCCTCGGCCGCGATCCGCGCCGACGCGTCCCGGCTGCCGTCGTCCACGCAGACGACCAGCGGGTACCGGGTGCGCAGGTCACGGATGACATCGCCGACGACCTCGCCCTCGTTGAACAGCGGGACCACGAACCAGGTGGTCTCGGCCCCGGGCGAGACGGGAGCGCCGGTCCCCTCGGTCGCAGATTCGGGCGTGCTCAAGGGCTCTCCTCCTGGGCTGCGGGGTCACCTCGCGGGCGTGAGATCAGCGACGGGAATGCGGCGCGGGATGCAGGTTCGTCGACGACCGATGAGGATACCCTGTCACGGTGGGCCGCCCCTGGTGGTCATCGACGCGCACGGGGCATCTGCGAGGTGCCCCACGAGGAGGATCACTGTGAAGACTGCTGTTGTCGCTCTGGGGAAGATCGGGCTGCCGCTGGCGGTGCAGTTCGCCGATGCCGGTCACGAGGTGATCGGGGTCGATGTGAATCCCCGTCAGGTGGAGCTGATCAACCGGGCCGTCGAGCCGTTCCCCGGGGAGGCGCATCTGCAGGAGAAGCTCTCCGAGCTGGTCCCGGCCGGGAAGCTGCGAGCGACGACGGACTACGCCGAGGCGATCCCGGGTGCGGATGCGGTGGTGATCGTGGTGCCGCTGTTCGTGAACGACACCACCTGGGAGCCGGACTTCGCGTGGATGGACGCCGCGACCCGGTCGCTGGCCGAGCACCTGACCCCCGACACCCTGGTCTCCTACGAGACCACTCTGCCGGTCGGGACGCTGCGGACCCGGTTCATGCCGATGATCGAGGAGCTCTCGGGACTGCAGGAATCGAAGGACTTCTTCGCCGTGTTCTCGCCCGAGCGGGTCCTGACCGGTCGCGTGTTCGAGGACCTGCGGAAGTACCCCAAGCTGATCGGCGCGATCAGCGAGGCGGGTAGCCAGCGGGCTCGGGACTTCTACGAGTCCGCGCTCACCTTCGATGAGCGTCCGGACCTGCACACGCCCAACGGCGTATGGGATCTGGGTTCCCCCGAGGCGTCCGAGCTGGCGAAGCTCGCCGAGACCACGTACCGGGATGTGAACATCGCCCTGGCGAACGAGTTCGCACTGTTCGCGCAGGACCACGGCATCGACGTGTACAAGGTGATCGAAGCGTCGAACTCGCAGCCCTACTCCCATATCCATCAGCCAGGCATCGCGGTGGGCGGGCATTGCATCCCGGTCTATCCCCGCCTGTACCTGTCCACCGATCCGGATGCGGAGACGGTCCGCACCGCCAGGACGCAGAACGCCTCGGTTCCGGCGAAGCTGGTCCAGCGGGCCGCGGACCTGCTCGGGTCGCTGCAGGGTGTCAAGGCCGTGGTGCTCGGGGCGTCCTACCGTGCCGGGGTGAAGGAGACCGCGTTCTCCGGGGTGTTCCCCGTCGTCGAGGCGCTGCGTCAGCACGGCGCGGAGGTCGCGGTCCACGACACGTTCTACGACGATGCGGAGCTGGCCGACTTCGGCTGGGCCCCGTACCACGTGGGCGAGGCGGCGGATCTCGTGATCGTCCAGACCAACCATCCCGAGTACCGGGACCTGGGCAGCGAGGATGTGCCCGGCGTGAAGCTGATCGTGGACGGCCGCAACATCACCACCGCCGAGAACTGGACGGGCATCCCCCGCCTCGTCCTCGGCGACGGCTCCACCTCCACCCACCAGCAGGGGCAGGAGGACTGACCCGATGGGCGAGCAGGAGCTGATCCTCGGGCTGGGGCCCACGCTGGTCGGCAACCGCACCTTCATCATCCAGCTGCTGCTGGTGCTGGGGATCGTGGTGATCGTCGCCTGGCTGTTCATCAAGCGCGGCGCGAAGCAGCTCGCGGTGCGCCGCCTGCTGATCATCGCGTTCGCGGTGTTCGCCGTCCTCACGGTGCTCTTCCCGGGCATGCTCTCCCGGGTGGCGAACATCGTCGGCGTCGGTCGTGGCGCTGACCTCCTGCTGTACATGACGGTCCTGGTGCTGCTGGGTTTCCTCGCCCTGCAGGAGGCACGGACCAAGGCCGCGGAGAAGCGCACGACGTACCTCGCCCGGCGGCTCGCGCTCGACGAGGCGGAACAGCCCCTGCAGTACCGAGAGCATGCTCTCGGCCCCCGCTCAGACGGATGACCCCGCCGCGACCGAGGGTCCGCGGTTGCGCGCACCTCACCCATGAGGCCGCACGCGGTCCCCGACCGTGTCCCGAGCACTCATGACCGACGGACTCTGGTTCCTCTGGGCCGCCCTCAGCGCCCTGGCCCTCGCCTACCTTCCCGGGACCGCCCTGGCGCGTCTGCTCGGCATCAGCTGGCGCACGTCTGCCGTGGCAGCACCGGCGATCACCGCCTGCGTCTTCGGCATCGGCGCCATCGTCGCGGGCCTGCTGGAAGTGCCCTGGACCCTGCTCTCCGCCGTCCTCGCCACGCTTCTGTCCTGCCTGCTCGCACTCGGCCTCGGCGCCGTCCTCACGAGGATCCACCGCAGCCGGCGTCCCGACACCGCGCAGGATCCCGGCCCGGTCGGCTCTGTCCGTGCCCTGTTCCCCTCCCCCTGGACAGCCCTGGTCGTGCTCACCCCGGCCGTCGCCCTCGCCACGGCACCGATCCTGGTCTCCTTCGGATCACCGGGCCAGCCGTTGCAGCGCTGGGATGCGCTGTTCCATCTCAGTGCACTGCAGTGGATCCAGGAGACGGGTTTCGCGACCACGCTGCGGTTCTCCGCGCTCGCCACGACGGACGGCTCCGGCGGCATCTACCCTGCGGGCTTCCACGACATCGCGGCCCTGGTGCCGATGGCCCCGGTCCCGATCGTGCTCAATGCCGCGACCCTGGTCCTCGCGCTGGTGCCCTGGCTCCACGGGACGATGTTCCTCGCTCGCGCGCTGTGGCCGCGGCTGTCCTGGGCACCCCTGGCCTCCGGTGCCGCCGCCGCGATCGCTCCGGCGATCCCGATGAGCGAGTGGATCCACCTCGCGGCCATTCCGAATCTCGTCGCCGCGGCCTTCCTCCCCGGAGTGCTCGGCGTGATCGTCGTCGGGTTCCGCGCGCTTCGCCTCCGCCTCGCCGGGTACGGGGCGTCCCGGGCGGCGCCGCTCATGGTCGCCGCCGCGCTCGGCGCGGTGGGGATCGGGCTGGTGCATCCGAACGTGTTCATCGCGATGTGCCTCCTGGTGGCGGCCGCTGGTCTGGCCTCCCTGCTCGAGCATCGCCGACGGCGCCCGCGGCTGTCCCGGCTCAGCGCCGTCGTCGTGCTGGTCGCCCTGCTGCCCGTCGTGGTCATCGCGACCCTTCCGGCGTCCGGGGTGGCCGGCGATTTCGTGGGCGGCCTGGCGATCTCCCCGCTGCGTGCCGTCGGTGAACTGATCCTCGGCCTGCTGACGGTGTGGCCCATGGCGACGGGGCCGCTGCTGTGGCTGCTGGGCTACGTCGGGCTCTGGGCACTGCTGCGACGCGGCAGCTTCATCCTGCCGGCGGTGCTGGTGGTGCCGGTCGTCCTGTACCTGGACGCCGCGGTCGACTCCCCGCTGCGCCTCTCGGCCCTGTGGTACAGCGGGCAGGACCGCATCTCCCTGTTCCTCACGCTGCTCGTGTGCCTGCTGGTGGTGCCGGGGCTGGCCCACCTCGAGCGCCTGGTCCTCCGCGGCGCGCACCCCACCCGGCGACTGCTCCGGCTGCTCGCACTGATCCTGTGCGTGCTCGTCGCGGCCTCCACGGTCGGGCCGCGATCGGAGTACGCCGAGCGCAACCTGGACCTGGACCGCACCGGCCGTCCCCGCTACTTCGACACCGCCGAGTACGAGATGCTGCTGGAGGTCTCGGCGACCATGGATCCCGACAAGCTGCTGCTGGCCAGCCCGTTCTCCGGCGGGGCCCACCTCTACGGGATCGCCGGTCAGAACGTCCGCTTCCCCGCGGCGGGGATGACACCCAGCCCGTCCGACGACGAGCGGATGGATGACGTCCTGGCTGCGCCCGACGATCCCGCGGCATGCCGTCGCCTGCTCGAGGCGAACATCGGATACGTCTACGCGGATACCCGTCCCTACAACTTCGGCGGCAACTTCACCCGGCTCGACGAAGCGAGCCCCGAGCTCGGACGGGTCATCGGCAGCACCGACCATTCGATGATGATCGAGATCGACTGCGAGACGGGGCCGGACGAGCTCTGATCCGCTCCCCGACCGGGGCAGCGGACGACGCTGACGGCAGGTCTCAGAACAGCGGCGCGAGAGCGGCGACCCCGCGGTCGCCGGCGGCATCCAGGCTCGCATCCCGCTCGGTCCACGCGCGCAGGTGCTCCGGGGTCGGGCGTCCGGTCCCCGTGAGCGCGGCCCGCATCGCCTCGGCCACGGACTCGGAGTCGTAGGGCACGGACCAGCCCAGGGCGTTGTCCTCCACCAGGCGGTTGCCGTAGCCGTCGCCGGCCTGGATCACCGGGGTCCCGCAGGCCGTCGCGGCGAACATCTTGGTGGCCACGGCGAAGTCGTATCCCTGCCCGGGGGTGACCGAGCTCAGCGCTGCGACGGCCCCTCGGATGTAGGCGGCGACCTCCGTCGCGGGCAGGCGTCTGCGGAACTCGACCCCGTCCAGGCCGCGCTCCCGGGCACGCTGCTCGAGCTCGTCGCGGTGCGCGCCCTCGGAGAAGAACAGCAACCGCAGGTCCGGATGCTCGGCGAGCACCTGCTCGTACGCGTCCAGGAAGATCCCGGCACCGTGCCACTCCGACACGGTCCCGGTGTACACCAGAAAGGTGCCGGGTTCCTCGACCACCGGTCCGTCGATCGTGAAGTCGCCGATGTTGATGCCGTTGCCGACCACGGCCACCGAGGGCCGCCGGCCGATCAGCTCGATGATCCGATCGTGCACACCCTGCGAGGTCGCGAGGATCACGCTCGCCCGGCGCCACACGAGCTTCTCCACCATCCGCAGTCCGGTGCGGACGATCCACGGCACGCCATCGACGGTGGCGGTCGCATCAGCCCAGACGTCGGCGGCGAAGTAGGCGTAGGGCACCCTCCGGACCGCGCTCGCGGCCATCACCGCGAGACCGGTGGTGGGGGGCGGCTCGGAGATCACCCCGGCGAGATCCCGCTGGACGAGCAGGCGGAAGAAGAGCGGGATGTCGTAGCTCAAGTACGAGACGTAGCCCTTGACATGCCCCTGCCGGTCCCGCTTGACCGGCCAGCGGGAGACGTCCCGGACGGTATCGCGGTGGCCCTCGGCCTCGGGGGCCCGGGTGGTCATCACCCGCACGCGGTGGCCCGCCCGCTCCATCGCCCGCACCAGCGCCTCGTTCCGCGATGCGGCAGGCGTGGGTTCCGGGGCGAAGAGCCTCGTCGACACGACATACGTGCCATGCGTCCGACGGGAGTGCTTCGCCACGCAGAGACCATCCATCTTCGTCATAGGTTCAGGTCAGGACCGGTTCACCGTAGCACCGGCCAGGAGGGTGCCCGGCCGTCCTCAGGCGTGCTCGCGCAGGGCGTCGATGCTGCGCAGGGAGGCGTGGCCGT
>JAKDNE010000163.1 GCA_030451965.1 Brachybacterium sp.
CTCCGGCATCGCCCCGGATCGTTTCACCTTCGAGGGCTTCCCCCCACGGAAGGAGGGCCGACGGGCCGGCGCGCTCGAGCCGCTGGCGAGCGAGGAGCGCACCATGGTGTTCTTCGAGTCTCCGCGACGCACCGCCGTCACCCTCGCCGCGATGGTGGAGGCGTTCGGTGGGGACCGTCCGGCGGCAGTGGCCCGGGAGCTGACCAAGACCTATGAGGAGATCCGGCGCGGCACCCTCGCCGAGCTCGTCGCGTGGGCCGAGGCGGGCGAGGTGCTGGGCGAAGTGGTGATCGTCGTGGCGGGTGCGGAGCCTGTGGCGGTGAGCGCGGGGGAGCTGGTCGAGCAGGTGCTCGCGCGGGCGGCGGCGGGGGAGCGGCTCAAGGCCGCGGCGAAGGAGGTCGCCCGTTCCCATGCGGGCGTCGGCGCGAGCGAGCTCTACGATCTGGCCCTGCGGCGGCGCTGAACCGGCGGCGAACCCGGCGGCCGCAGGATCCCACGGCTCCCTTGCGCATGACGACCCGCGCACATGACGACGCCCCCGGCACCGAGTGGCGGGGGCGTCGTCGAGCGTGCTGCGGTGCGGGCACTGCCCGCGCCGACTCAGTCCTCGATCTCGAGGAGACCGCGCTGGTACGCCTTCGCGAGGCGACGCGGCACGGAGGCGGTGCGGCCACGGACCGTCACCTGCACGAGGTCGGGGTTGTTGGCCTTCCACTGCGAGCGACGGGAGTGCGTGCGCGCACGGGACAACTTGAACTTGGGCACTGCCATGGGACGCTCCTTGACGGTCCGGAGGATGAACGAGCGTTGGCATCCGCCCGAGCAGCGACCCGAACCCGGTCCAACGGAATCGGGGCGCTCGGGTGCACGAATGGACGCGCAACAACGCCCCATCCTGCCACATGCTGACGTTCTCCGCGCCCTCCGGGCCCGCTCCGGGCCCGTGATCTCTCACACCGCGCGGGATGCGACCGGTGCTCGCGGCGTCGTCAGGAGCACAGCGGTGGGCACGGTCTGGTCACGGCCCGGGGCCGGAGGGCCTCCCTGGTCCGGGATGCCCGCAGGCCCTCCTACCATGGTCGCATGTCGTCATCGCGCGAGACCCCGTCCGGACCCGCCGCCCCGTCACCGGTGCGCGACCGCGAGGACATCGACCCCCGTGGGAAGAAGCGCGACCGGTCCTGGCCGCCGGCGACCGAGCCGCTGCCCTTCCCGGTGATCGACAACCACTGCCATCTCGACTTCGCCGACGGCGATGAGCAGCTCAGCGTGCACGACCACGTCGCCCGTGCCGCGTCCGCCGGCGTCGATGCGCAGATCACCATCGGCTCGGACCTCGAGGCCGTGCGCTGGACGGCCGCGCTGCTCGCCTCCGAGGACTGCCCGCCCTCCTTGCGCGGAGGCGTCGCAGTGCACCCCAACGAAGCCGCGCTCCACGTCCGGGGGCGCGACCACGAGGGCAGCGAGCTGGTGGGGCTCCAGGAGGCGATCGGCGAGGTGTCCGAGCTGCTGCGCGGTCCCGGGATGGTCGTCGTCGGGGAGACGGGACTGGACTGGTTCCGCACCTCGCGGAAGGACGACACGGCTCGCGCCGCCCAGATCGACTCGTTCCGCGCGCATATCGCGCTGGCGAAGGAGCTGGACCTCCCGCTGCAGATCCATGACCGCGATGCCCACCGCGACGTGCTCGAGGTGCTCGAGGCCGACGGCGCCCCGGAGCGCACCGTCTTCCACTGCTTCTCCGGTGACGCCGAATTCGCGCGCGAGTGCGTGGACCGAGGATGGTTCCTCTCCTTCGCCGGCACCGTCACCTTCAAGAACGCCTCGGATCTGCGCGGCGCGCTCACCGAGGTGGGCCTCGGCCAGGTCATGGTCGAGACCGACGCGCCCTTCCTCACCCC
Organism: Brachybacterium sp.; assembly: GCA_030451965.1. GTDB lineage: Bacteria > Actinomycetota > Actinomycetes > Actinomycetales > Dermabacteraceae > Brachybacterium. The sequence goes on from JAKDNE010000163.1 coordinate 1,902, forward strand.
GGTGCCGTACCGGGGCCGCCCGAACTCCTCCTACCTGATCCCGCTCACCATGGCGACGATCGCGGAGGTGACCGGCACCGACCTCGAGCAGGCCTGCCGCACGATCCGGGCCACCACCCAGGACGTGTACTCCTGGCCCGAGGTCGTGACCGCATGACCGGCGCTGATGAGGGGAGCTCGGGGATGCTGCTGACCGCCCGCGATATCCGCGAGCTCGCAGAGGCCGCAGGGATCCGCCCCTCGAAGCAGCGTGGACAGAACTTCGTGATGGATCCCAACACGGTCCGCACCATCGTGGGTCGTGCCGGGGTGGAGCCGGGCCAGGCCGTGCTCGAGGTCGGTCCGGGCCTGGGATCCCTCACGCTGGGCCTGCTCGAGGCCGGGGTCGACGTGGTCGCCGTCGAGCTGGACCGGGGCCTTGCCGAGCTGCTCCCGCTCACGCTCCGCGCCCGTGACGTCGAGGGCGAGCGCTATCGCCTCGTGCACGCCGATGCGCTGCAGATCGCCGAGCTCCCATCGCTCCCGCGGGCCGGGGAGCCGACGGCGCTGGTCGCGAACCTCCCGTACAACGTCGCCACCCCCATCCTGCTCACGATGCTCGGGCGCTTCCCCTCGGTGCACACCGCCCTGGTGATGGTGCAGTCCGAGGTCGTGGACCGGCTCACCGCGGGCCCGGGCTCACGCACCTACGGCGGGCCTAGCGTGAAGACCGCCTGGTACGGCCGGGCCGTGCACGCAGGGAGGATCTCCCGGCAGGTCTTCTGGCCGGTCCCGAACGTCGACTCCGCGCTGGTCGAACTGGTGCGGCACGAGCGGCCGCTCGGCACCGATGCGGAGCGGGAGGCCGTGTTCGCCGTCGTCGATGCCGCCTTCGCCCAGCGGCGCAAGACGCTGCGGGCCGCGCTCGCCGGCTGGGCGGGCTCCGCGGCGCGGTCCGAGCAGATCCTGCGCAGCGCCGGCATCGACCCGGGCGCCCGTGGCGAGACCCTGGGCATCGAGGAGTTCCGTGCGATCGCCCGTGCGCAGAGGGAGGTCGACTGATGCCGCCCGCGCGCCAGCGGGTGGTCGTGCGCGCCCCCGGGAAGATCAACCTGTCCCTGGGGGTCGGCGCTGTCGACGACTGCGGTTATCACGCCCTGGCCACCGTGTTCCAGGCGGTGGACCTCTACGAGACGGTCAGCGCCACCCGGGCCGACGGAGTGAGCCTCGAGATCGTCTCGGAGGTGTCAGGGGACGTCCCGCTGGACGAGTCCAACCTGGCCCTTCGTGCGGCAGAGCTGCTGCGCACCGAGTTCGATCTCCGTGACGGGGCCGCGCTCCACGTCCACAAGCAGGTTCCGATCGCGGGAGGGATGGGCGGAGGATCGGCCGACGCCGCCGCCACCCTGGTCGCCCTGGATCGGCTGTGGGGCCTGGGGCTGGGCAGCGAGCGGCTGCGACAGCTCGGCTCCCGGCTCGGCGCCGACGTGCCCTTCGCGATGCTCGGGCACACGGCGCTCGGCCGTGGCAACGGCGCGGACCTCACCACAGTGCTGACCCATGGGGAGTGGACCTGGCTGCTCGCCGTCCCCGGCGGGCACCTCTCCACTCCTGCGGTGTTCCGCCGTTTCGACGAGATCGCCGCCGGTGGCGGGCGCACCCCGGCCACACGTCCCTCGATCGACGAGCGCCAGCTCCAGGCTCTCAGCGGCGGCAACATCGAGCTGCTCGCCGACACTCTGCACAACGACCTGCAGGCCGCAGCCTTCGCACTGCACCCGGGGCTGGAGCCCGTCGTCGAGGCCGCGGAGCAGCACGGAGCCCTGGCCGCGCTGGTCAGCGGCTCAGGGCCGACGGTCGCGGTGCTGGTGGAGGACGAGGCGCAGGCCCGTTCGATAGCGGCGGGGCTGATGAGCGAGTCGCTGGTGGAGTCGTGCCTGGTGGCTCGGGGATCCGCGGCGGGAGCGAGTGTGCTCGAGGAGGAGTGACTCCGCGATCCCCGGTGTCGCCGGGCTCGGCCTCCTGCAATGGACGGCCAGGATCGGGACCACTGGCCCGTCCTCCCTCGTCGGACGTGCCGAACCTCCGTGAGGGACAGGCTCTCCTCGAGGCAGCGAGCGCCATCGGCGATGAAGCCGTTGCGCTCATAGAACCGACGCGCTCGAGGGTTCTCCTCGAGGACCCACAGCTGCGCGGGCGCCTCGGGCATCAGCACAGCATCCAGCAGCGCCTGCCCTGCTCCTCTCCCGTGGTGAGCCGCGAGGACATAGAGCGATGACAGCTCGACGTCCCGCACGGGTTCGTGCGCCCCGATCGTGCGCGCCGGGGTCGTCATGGCGAACCCGATGATCTGTCCCCCGGCCTCTGCCACGGTGACGGCCGTGCCGCCGTCGAGCCGGCGCCGCCAGCCCTTGGTGCGACGTGAGAGCGTGTCCTGCTCCCAGTACCTCGGCGGGAGCAGCTCGGAGTGCGTCTCGACCTACGCCGTGTGGTGCACGAACGCGCATCCCTGGGCATCGCCGGAGGTGGGACGGCGGATCCGCCATGTCCCCAGTATCTGCTGACCTGTGAAGGCCGTGCACTCCTCCCCGGCGCAGACCCCGCCCGCACGCGCTCCCGCGGCACGACCTCCGGCGAGACGACGACGTGTGAGCGCCCCCGGGGAGCCGGTGAGGGTGGGACCGCGATGTCCGGCGCTCCGCCGAAACGCCTAGATGTGCTGGCAGGAGGCTATTCGGGATTATCTGCACGGGATCTCTCCGCTATTCCCGAGTGGATTGCTGAGGCCGCTGAACGGCCTCATTTCGTCGGAGGGACAGATGTGATCTCATGAGCCCTGCGGAATGTTCAGAAGCGGTGCGTGCGGACCGCACAGAGGCGTGCTCTTCCCGGCGCTGAGCACGTGGGTGACAGACGGGGAATCGCGGGCCATCGGCGACCCGGCCACGGAGGGTCAGGTCTCGCTCCTTCTGCCGATCCTGCTCCTGCGCGCGCTCTGACGTGCACGTCGTCCCCACATCCGACTGCGCTCCTGCTCGCGATCGAAGCGCGGGGCCGGTCGCGTCGTCGCCCCTCGAAGACTCCTCGGGACTCGAGCGAGACGCAGCATTCGATGGGCTTCTGCGGTGGTCGCCTGAACGTTGAGGGGTGGTAATAGCGAATAGCCGTTCCTCCCCAATGGATGTTATCCACAATGAGTAGCTACTCATGGGTAGGACCCACAGGGGACTTCCCTTCATCGAATCTCTGTGCGAAAATATGAGGCATGGCACACGAATCGTACGAGGGCGAGGAATCCCCGGGAGCTGGTCACGACGCTCCCGGGATCGTGCCGTTGGGTGCGACCTCGGGGAGCGGTCCCGAGGGGTCGTTCGCGGCGTCGGTGGGACCCGGAGCACGCAGCGCGCTCTCGATCGACGCAGGTGTCGGCGAGCTCCGGATCGGTGACGTCGATGTGGCTGCGGCGCGCACCGTGCTCGCCCGGATCGGCGCCGACGGCGCCCCCTCGCTGGATCGGCTGTCAGCCACCGAGGCGATCGCAGTGCTGTCCGGGCTCCAGGAGCTGTCCGGGGCGGTGGCCGCGGTCCAGGCACGGGCGCTGATCCGGCTGGAGGAGGCGGTCACGGAAGACTGCCGGCGTCGTGAGGAGACGCCGAAGCAGGCGCTGAAGATCGCACGGTCCGAGGTGTCGACGGCGCTGAAGCAGTCCCGGTCCTGCGCCGGTCAGTCGATGGCCACCTGCCGTCGTCTCGTCCGCTCGATGCCCGGTATGCTCACCGCGCTCGCCCGCGGGCAGATCGTGCCCAGCTCCGCGCACAGGGTGGGGCGCACGATGGCGCCGGCGAGCCCCGAGCAGCGCGCGCAGATCGATCAGATCCTCGCCGCCCATCTTCCCTACCTCGAGGACTGCGGTCCGGAGGAGTGGGCCGGGGAGGCGGAGAAGGTGCTGCACGGCCTGGATCCGCACGGCGCCGCTGAGCGGCATCGCACCGCGAAGAGGGAGCGCAGCGTCACCGTGCGCCGCGGCGAGCACGGCATGTGCACTGTCACCGCGCGCCTGCCCGGGCTCGACGGCGCCCGCCTCCGCAAAGGCCTCTCGATCGCCGCGGAGAAGGCCCGCGCGCATGGTGATCGGCGGGGCCATCAGCAGATCATGGCGGACCTCTTCGCCGACGCGCTGATCGGCCGCGGCGAAGGGATCGATCCGTCCACGCTGGAGATCGGCGTGATCATCACCGACCGCTCCCTCCTCGCCCCCGACCATGCCGACGCCGCCACCATCGAGGGGTATGGCGCGGTGCCCTATGAGCACATTCGCGAGGAGATGCAGGAGGCGATGAGCGCCGCCAAGGAGGATCCGGAGCTGGCGCCGGCACTGCGCAGGCTCTACGCGGACGAGGACGACGGCCAGCTCATCGCCGTCGAATCCACCGCCCGCAGCTTCCCGCCGGCGCTCGCCCGCTTCTTCCGGTTCGCCCACCAGACCTGCCGGGCGCCCCACTGCGATGCGAGCATCCGCCAGAACGACCACATCGTCCCGTGGTCGCAGGGCGGCCCCACCTCCCTGGACAACGGCAACGGACTCTGCGCCGCGGACAACCAGAAGGAGGAGTCCGGGCAGAGCGCGCGCGTCGTCCGGGACGAGAACGGGAAGCGCCGCACCGTCGAATGGACCACCCGCTACGGACAGACATCCCACCGCCGCGGCATCAACGTCGATCCGCTCGGCACGGGGGTGGGACTGCTCCGCCGAGCTGACGGCACGGCTCGCGCGAGGCCCGAGCCCGGCTCCCGCCCACCCGATGGGAAACCGGATGGCTCACTCCGCCGCGCTCTGGCGCTGATCGATACGCTCCCGGCGGTGCGAGATCACCGCAGGGAACCCCATCACAAGGAACCTCATCACAGGGGACCTCACCACCTCGCGCCGAGGCGCCGGGATCACGTCTTCTTCCCGCACATCACGCTCATCATCGACCGGCCATGGCGCGGCCTCGAACCCGCCGCGGCGTAGCGTGAGGGCGGATCCGCTCAGCCGAGCAGCTCCGACAGCTCCAGCCAGCGTTCCTCGAGGCTCTCGATCTCGCTCTCGACCTCGCGCAGCTGTGCGGTGATCTCCGCGAGGCCCACGTAGTCGGACTGGTCGTGGTCGGCCAGCTTCGAGTGCAGGGAGGTCGTCCGCTGCTCGAGTTTCTGCATCCTGCGCTCCACGGCCCCGAGCTCCTTCTGCGCCGCATGCGACTCCGGTCCGGAGAGGGCCGATTCCCCCGCGGCCGACGGGCCGGCTGCGGTGTCGGACGCCGGCGACCGGC
>JAKDNE010000164.1 GCA_030451965.1 Brachybacterium sp.
CCGGCCCGCCTCCCGTGACCGGGTCGCGCCGGCGCGGCGCGCGCCACAGACCCTGCCCTGCCGTCGACCACCCGGGCCGCAGCGGGTCCCGATCGTGCGAGCGGGGCTCACGCGCGAGGATGGGCCTGGTCGACGGTGCGACGCAGACGCTCCGCGCTGACGTGCGTGTAGATCTGCGTGGTCGCCAGGGAGGAGTGGCCGAGGAAGTCCTGGACGCTGCGCAGGTCCGCTCCGCCTTCGACGAGATGAGTGGCGGCGCTGTGGCGAAGAGTGTGCGGAGAGATGTGCCGGGTGATCCCCGCCTCGCCCGCATGGCGATCCACCAGGGTGCGCACGGCCCGATCACCGAGGCGGCCCCCTCGCACCCCGAGGAACAACGCATCACCGGCCCGGGCCGCGGTCCCTGTGCTCTCCAGCAGCAGCGGACGCCCCTCGGCCTCCCATCGCCGCACGGCCTCGAGGGCGGGGATGCCGACGGGGACGATGCGCTCCTTGTCTCCCTTGCCGCGGACGCGGACGGTGTGCTGGCCACCATCGATCCCAGACCGGTCCAGAGCGACCAGCTCGGAGACCCGCAGGCCGGAGGAGTAGAGCAGCTCGAGCACGGCGGCGTCCCGCAGCAGCACCGCCCGCTCGATCGGCCCCTGCGGCCCCGTCGCCACCTCGGCTGCGGGGTCGGAGTCTCGCGGCCCGGGGTCTCGCTGCTCGGGGCCTGGTGACTCGGGGGCTCGTGACGCGGAGGGTCGTGGTTCGCAGGGCCGTGCTCCGGGAGGTTCCGGTGACAGAGCCGGGGTTCGCGTCGTCGCCTCGATCCCGTCGAGCAGCGCTCCGGTCTGGTCACTGCTGAGCACCGTGGGCAGGTGGCGGCCGCGACGCGGTGCGCGGAGCCGCCCGCCGACGTCGTGCGGGATCTGCCCGGTGGCGGCGAGCCAGGTGGTGAAGGTCCGCGCCGCGGCCGCGGAACGGGCCAGGGTGCTCGCGCCGGCGCCGGAGTCGGCTCGCACGGCCAGCCAGGAGCGCAGCGCGTTCACGTCCAGCTCGTCCAGGGTGATGCGCTCGGCCTCTCGGAGGTGCTCGAGCAGTCCGGTGGCCTCGCGTCGGTACGCGCGCACGGTGTGCTCCGAGCGGCCTCGTCCCAGGCGGAGATGCTCCGCGAAGTCGTCGACGATGGTCTCGTCGTGCTCCCGCTGCGCGTTCATGACCCCCAGTGTCGCGCATCGGCGGCGGCGGGCCGCCGCCTCAGCCGGTGGGGCGGGCGCGTCGTGCCCGCTGCATGGATCTCTCCACCAGTCCCAGCAGCTCGAGTCGCGCCAGCGCGCCATCCACCTCGTCGGCGCGGAATCCGACCTCGTCCGCGATCCGGGTCTCAGCGATGCTCGAGCGCGGCGGGACCGCGTCGAGCACCCGGCGGTCCGCGGGTGTCAGCAGGTCCAGCTCGTCCTGGACGGCGAAGCCGCCCTCCCCGGCGGCAGGACCGCCGGGGAGCAGATCCAGCAGATCTCCGGGCTCGGTGATGAGCACGGCGCCGCGTTCTCGGAGCAGTCGATGGCTTCCGGCGCTCGCGGCGGAGGTCACCGGGCCGGGGACGGCACCGACCGGTCGAGAGAGCTGATCGGCCAGGCGCGCGGTGGACAGGGCTCCCGAGCGCCACGAGGCCTCGACCACGACCGTCGTCCGCGACAGTGCGGCGATCAGTCGGTTGCGGGCGAGGAAGCGCCATCGGGTCGGTGCGGTCCCCGGCGGCGCCTCGCTGACCAGCAGATGCCGTGCACGGATCGTCTCCAGCAGCTGGGTGTTCCCCCGCGGATAGAGGCGGTCCAATCCTCCGGCCAGGACGGCGATGGTCGCTCCCCCCTCGGCCGCCAGCGCGCCGCGATGGGCTGCGGCATCGATGCCGTACGCGCCACCGGAGACCACGGTGCCGCCCCCGGCGGCGAAGGCCGAGGCCAGCATCGCCGCAGTGTCCTCGCCGTAGGGGGTGGAGGCCCGAGAGCCGACCAGCGCAGCGGTACGAGCGCCCAGCAGAGCATCCAACTGCCCGGGACCCTGCGCCCAGAGGCAGTGCGGGGTGGTCTCCTGCAGATCGTCCAGCAGCTCCGGCCATTCGCCGTCCTGCGGAGTGAGGACGCGGATCCCGCAGCGTCGGGCATCGGCGCGAACTGCCTCGACATCGATGCGCGACAGGCGTGCTGTCCAGCGCTCGATCGCGCGTTCCATTCGGGTCCTGGACGCTCCTCGCTCGGGATCCGCGGCCTGGCGCGGAAGCTCTCCGCCCAGCTCGCGCAGCAGCGTGCCTGCGTTCCCGCGCCGTGCGAGCTCGAGCGCATCGGCAGGGCCGAGCACGGTGCAGGCGGCGAAGGCGATCAGGTCGGAGGGTTCCGCGATCAGGGACCAGGTGATCCGTGCGGTGCGGTCGGATTCGACGGTCGGGTGCGCCCCGCCGTCCGAGGTGGGGATGGTCATCGTGGGTCTCCTTCGCGCAGGGTGAGGGCCTGACCGATGTGCTCGGCGGCGGGGCGGTCGGCGCCGGCGAGGTCGGCGAGAGTCCAGGCCAGGCGCAGCACGCGGTCGTGCCCGCGAAGCGTGAGCCGGCCCTGGGCGACGGCGTGGTCGAGCAGCCGGCGCTCGGAGCGCTCCGGGGCGAAATCTGTGCGCAGCAGAGGTCCGGGCAGCTGGGCGTTCAGGGTCCATGCTCGTCCGGCGAAGCGACGGCGCTGCCGCTCACGCGCGGCGCTCACCCTTTCCGCGATCTCGGCGCTGGACTCCCCCGGCACCCCGCCGCTGCCGTGCAGATCGACCGGGCCCACATTCACGCGCATGTCGATCCGGTCCAGGACGGGGCCGGAGAGTCGCGCCAGGTAGCGGCGGCGCTGCTGAGGCGTGCAGCTGCAGGCATCGCCCTTGCCCCAGGCCTTCCCGCAGGGGCAGGGGTTGGCGGCCAGCACCAGCTGGAACCGGGCCGGGTACCGGGTGACGCCCCGGGTGCGGTGGAGGGTGATGTCCCCGGTCTCGAGGGGCTCGCGCAGTGCTTCCAGCACGCGGGAGGGGAACTCCGGTGCCTCGTCGAGGAACAGCACCCCGGCGTGGGCCCGGGAGATCGCTCCGGGGCGGGCGAGACCCGCTCCTCCCCCGACCACCGCCGCGGTGGAGGCCGTGTGGTGGGGGTTCTCGAAGGGAGGGACGCTCAGCAGCCCGTCCCGGGCGTCGAAGCGGCCGGCGAGGGAATGGATCGCAGAGACCGCCTGGGCGTCCTGTGAATCCAGTGGCGGGAGGATGCTCGGCAGTCGCGAGGCGATCATGGTCTTGCCGGCTCCTGGGGGCCCGGTGAGCAGCAGGTGGTGCGCTCCGGCGGCGGCGACCTCCGCGGCCCGCCGGGCCGTGGCCTGTCCCAGGACGTCGAGGAAGTCAGGTCGGTGCGCCGGCTGTGGGATCGGGGTCGTCTCCGGCAGGACTGCGATCGACGGCTGCCTCGACGGGGAGGGTGGCACGTCGGCGCCGAAGCGAAGCAGGAGCTCGGTGAGGTCGCCGGCGCCGGCGATGTCCAGCCCGTCGACCAGCTGGGCCTCGGGCAGGTTCTCCTCGGGGACGACCGCGCGGGTGAGGCCGTGGGCACGCGCTGCGAGGAGAGCCGGCAGGATCCCGGGGATCGGCCGCACCCTGCCATCCAGTCCCAGCTCTCCCAGCAGCACCAGATCCGCCGGGACATGGGCACGCAGGCTCCCCTGGGCGTCCAGCACCGCCATGGCGATGGCCAGGTCGAAGCCGGAGCCGTGCTTGGGCCGCCAGGCCGGGGTCATATTGACCGTGATCCGGCGCGCGGCCAGGTGGATGCCGCTGTGGGCTGACGCGGCGCGCACCCGGTCCCGGGCCTGGAGCGTGGAGGAGTCGGGCAGCCCGACCACGGAGAACGCCGGCAGTCCCGGGGAGACGTCGGCCTCGACCTCCACGAGCGTGCCGTCGAGCCCGGTGAGGCTGACCGAGAGGCTGCGTGCATGTCCCATCAGGAGACCGCCTCGAGATGCTCGATCGAGAAGGTGCCATCGAGGTGGGCATGCACGGCGACGACATCGATCCGCACGTCACGATGCGGGGTCGAGCGCTCCATCAGATATTCGCCGGCCAGCCGGCGCAGCCGCCGCAGCTTGTCCGGGGTGACTGCGGCCTGGGGCACTCCGGTGACGAAGGACCGCCGGGTCTTGACCTCGACGAAGACGAGCGTGGTGTGCGCCAGCGCCACGATGTCCAGCTCGCCCTGGCGCAGACGCAGGTTGCGCTCCACGATCTGCCAGCCGCAGGCGCTCAGATGGGCGGCGGCGAGATCCTCACCGGCACGGCCGAGCTCAGCGGTGGTCATGTCGCGCACCCGGCGCGGCGGCGGCGCGGCGACCGGGCCCTTCGTGGGCGGGCCCGCGGCCGGGCCGGGGTCGATGGTGGGGCCCGAGGCGCCGGCAGGGCCGGGGGCGGTTCCGGAGGTCTTCGCGAGGCGGTTCATGCGACCAGCGTGGCCGGGCCCGTCGGCCGGCGCCGCTGCTGCAGCGCGAATGGGGACGATGCGGCGCTGTGGAGGAACCGTGCGCCGCCGTCGAGGGTCAGGGCAGGGAGATGTCCTGCTTGTTGAGCTCCTCGATGTTGACGTCCTTGAACGTCACCACCCGCACCGAGCGCACGAAGCGGTTCGAGCGGTAGATGTCCCACACCCAGACATCCGCGAGCCGCAGCTCGTAGAAGACCTCACCGCCGCCGGAGCGGACCTGCAGATCCACCTGATTGGCGAGGTAGAAACGGCGTTCCGTCTCGACCACGTAGGTGAACAGGCTGACCACATCGCGATACTCGCGGAACAGCTGGAGTTCGAGGTCGGACTCGTAGTTCTCGAGTTCCTGGGCGCTCACCGACGCTCCTTCCCATCCTGCGGGTGCCATTGGTCGTCCCACAGTACGCCAGCTCCCATGGATCCCGAGGTCACCGGGGGCACCGCAGAAGGCTGGGGCGCCGCAGGCTGCGGGCGGGCAGCGGGTGGTGCGGGCGCGACGTCCGAGACCGCCGGATCGATGGCCGGCGAAGACGCCCCGACGGCGGGTGCGGACGGCGGGTCGGCGGGCCGGGAGCCGAGCCGCCAGCTGCGCCGATGGTGCTCATGGACGCCCTGGAGATCGATCGCCTCGCGATGGGCCGCGGAGCCGTACCCCTTGTTCGCGGCCCAGCAGTAATGGGGGGCCTCCGCGTCGAGTTCGACCATGCGCGCATCCCGTGCCACCTTGGCCAGGATGCTGGCCGCGGCCACGCTGGCGCAGTCGCGATCCGCCGCCACCTGCAGGTGGACGAGGGGCGCGGGGCGGTCCGCCGCGGCGAGCGACGGCGAGAGGACGTCGACGTCGCCGTCGAGCACGATCGCATCGGTCGCGCCGTCCAGCTCGAGCGCCTCCAGCGCGCGCAGAGCCGCGCGGGTCAGTGCAGGCATGATCCCGAGCTCGTCGATCTCGGCAGCGCTCGCCCAGCCCACGGCGCCGGCATGCACCGCGTCCAGAATCGGGGCCACGAGCACCTCGCGGCGGCGCGCGGTCAGCTTCTTGGAATCCCGGATGCCCTCGGGCAGCGGGGCGATGACCCCATCGACCACCTCGAGCGCACAGGCACCGACCGCGACGGGCCCCGCGAGCGCGCCCCGACCCACCTCGTCGATCCCCACGACGATGCGCCGACCCCCACCGCGGCGAGCGGCGAGAGCACGCTCCACCTCGAGGGTCGGGACGGCGGCGGTCACGGCTGATCCGGCACGTCGGAGAAGGAGCCGCGGCCGTCGTCGAGACGGTGCCAGCTGCCGATCGGCCAGAAGATGACCTCGGCCCGGCCGGTGATGTCGGACTCGTCGACGAAGCCGCCGTCGCCCCGGATCTCATGCCACGCGGAATCGGCGGAGGCGTAGCGGTTGTCGCCCATCATCCACACCTTGCCCTCCGGCACCGTGACGTCGAAGGACGCCTGGCAGGCCGGGGTCTCAGGGTTGATGTACGGCTCGTCGAGCGTGACCCCGTTGACCTCGAGCGCCGCTCCCTCGGACTCGCAGACCACATGATCGCCGGACACTCCGATCAGCCGCTTGACCAGATGGTCCTGGGAGGGGTCGGGGGCCAGGCCGACGAGGCTGAGCAGCATCATCACCCGCACCCGCGGGGTGGGGTTCTCGGTGGCGTCCCCGGGGATCCAGTCGTCGGGGTCCTCGAAGACGATGACGTCGCCGCGCTCGAGATCGAAGACCCCGGGGCTCAGCTTGGAGACCAGGATCTTGTCGTTCTCCAGCAGCGTCGGGTTCATCGACGCCGAGGGGATGTAGAAGGGTTGGATCAGGAAGGTCTTGACCAGCACCGCGATGAGCAGTGCCACCACCATGGTGACCACGGTGTCCAGCCACAGGGGCATGCGCCGGCGACGAGATCTGCGCGCTGCGCCGTGCTCCGCGTCCCGGCCCACGGGGTCCATGCCGGCTGCGGGGTCCTCGTGGGGGGACTCAGCAGGGCGGGATTCGTGGGACGCATTCATCGCGGTGATCCTATCGGCAGATGCTGGGGATCAGAGCGCAGCTCCGCGCGTGAGCGGCCACACGATGCGGTCCGCCTCCCCGACCACCCGCTCCACCGGGATCATGCCGCCGCCCGGTGAGCCCAGCAGGTGTCGGGAGTCGGTGGAGTCCGTCCGGTTGTCGCCGAGGACGAACATGCGCCCCTCGGGGACCCGCAGGTCGAACTCGATCTCGCTGGGGGCCGTGCCCTCGGGCAGGTAGGGCTCCTCCAGGCGGACGCCGTCGACGGTGATCGCGCCGTCCGGTGCGCAGCACTCCACCCGCTCGCCGCCGACGGCGATGACGCGCTTGACCCAGAACCGGTTCCCGTCGGCCGCCGAGGGGGCGAAGTAACCGCGCCCGTCGAAGACGACGATCTCGCCGCGCTCCGCGGTGCCTCGGGTGGAGCGGTCGGCCAGCAGCACGTCACCGGGCTGCAGGGCCGGGGCCATCGAGGCAGAGGGGACGCGGAAGGGCTGGGCGACGTAGTGCCGCACCAGCAGTGCACCGACCAGCAGCAGCACGACGCAGACGGCGGCGGCCCCCCCCCGGGGGGGGCGCCGCCCGCCCCCCCCCCGGGGGCGGGGCCAGCCGGAGGGAAGGCGTGGGTGGGCGTGT
>JAKDNE010000165.1 GCA_030451965.1 Brachybacterium sp.
TGCCCGGCCCTCCTCGGCCCGCAGCGCGGCGGGGATGTTCCCGCGCGGCACCTTCCCGCCCTCGTCGAGCACCCCCAGCCGGTCCAGGCCCTGAGGCCACTGCGCCCGCGGCGCCACCGGCACCCCGACCCGGTCCAGCACCGCAGAGACCCGCTGCGAGGCGGCATCCTGCGCGCCCGGGTCCTGCTGCGCTCCCGGCTGCGGATACCAGGGCCCTGCACACACGTCGCAGCGACCACAGGGCGTCGCGGTGTCGTCGTCGAGCTGACGGGCGAGGAACATCATCCGGCACTGCTGCGGATCCCCGGCCTGCAGCCGCTCGTACTCGAGCATCGCCTGCTGCTCCTCCCGCCGTGCCCGGGCGACGTTCTCGTACCGCGGGCCGTCATAGGTCCAGGGCCTCCCGGTCGCGATCCAACCGCCCTTGACGTTCTGCACCGCGCCGTCGACCGCGAGCACCTTCAGCAGCAGCTCGAGCGCGGTGCGGCGCACATCCACCCGGGCCTCCAGCGCCGGGGTGGACAGCGGCCGGTCCGCGGATGCCAGAGCGCCCAGCACGGCGCCGGCGCTCTCCTGCGTGGGCATCGACGCGGTCGCGAAGTACTCCCAGATCGCCCGGTCCTCCCTGCCCGGGAGCAGCAGCACCTCCGCGGTATCGGTGGCGCGACCGGCACGCCCCACCTGCTGGTAGTAGGCCACGGGGGAGCTCGGAGCCCCCAGGTGGACCACGAACCCCAGATCCGGCTTGTCGAAGCCCATGCCCAGCGCGCTGGTCGCGGCCAGCGCCTTGACCTCGTTGTCCTTCAGCGCCTGTTCGAGCTCGGCCCGCTCCTCGGGGTCGGTGCGCCCGGTGTAGGCGCGCACGCGACGATCGCGCCGATCCAGCAGCGCGGCGAGGTCCTCGGCGGCGGAGACGGTGAGGGTGTAGATGATGCCCGAGCCGGGCAGATCGTCCAGATGCTCCACCAGATAGGCCAGGCGTGCCCGGTCGTCCGGCAGGGACAGGCAGCCCAGCCGCAGCGAGTCCCGGGTCAGCGGGCCGCGCAGGGTGAGCACGGGCGAGGCTCCCTCGCCCGGCGCCCCCAATTGCTCGGCGACATCCTGCACCACACGGGTGTTCGCCGTCGCGGTGGTCGCCAGCACCGGCACCTCGGGGCCGAGCTCGGCGACCAGATCCCGCAGCCGGCGGTAGTCGGGGCGGAAGTCATGACCCCAGTCCGAGATGCAGTGTGCCTCGTCGATCACCAGCAGTCCGCAGCGCTGCACCAGGCGCGGCAGCTGCTCCTCCCGGAACCGAGGATTGACCAGGCGCTCGGGGGAGACCAGCAGCAGGTCTTTCTCATCGCTGTCCAGCGCCTGCTGGATCTGGGCCCACTCGGTGGGGTTCGCCGAGCTGATCGCCTGGGCCCGCACGCCGGCGCGCGGGGCGGCCGCGACCTGATCGCGCATCAGCGCGATCAGCGGCGAGATGATCAGGGCCGGGCCCGAGCCGCGGCGACGCTGCAGCAGCGCGGCCAGGAAGTACACCGCGGACTTCCCCCAGCCGGTGCGCTGGACCACCAGGACGCGCCGGCGCTGCTCGACCAGCGCCGCGATCGCCTCGAACTGGCCGTCGTGGAAGGTCGCATCGGTGCGGTCGGTCAGGGCGCGGAGCGCCTCGAGCGCCTCGTCCCGCAGGGCAGAGGAAGTGGAGTCCATGTCCCCAGTGTGGCAAGTCGGCCCGACATCCGGGCCCCGGGACCCGGCACCCGCTCCGGGGTCAGGACGGGGAGGGTCCGCCGTCCGCGGCATCGGAGGAGGCCTCGGCATCGAGGCGACGCAGCCGCTCCGAGGTCGACTCGTCGTCGCGCAGCGGATCCTCCTTGGTGGCCAGCGCTCGGCGCATCCGCGCCTCGAGCTCCTGCGCCTCGCGGATCCTGGCGTCCTCCGCCGGCTGCTCCCCGTCCTGCGGGTCGTGGGCGTGAGGCTCGATGTTCGGGTCGACGGGCATGTCGAGGTCCCTTCGTGGTCGTTGAGAACGTCGAGTCTAGCGAAGCCGACCGGCGGGGATCGCCATGGGATCGGTAGGCTCACCCGGGTGAACCGACGCACCCGACGCCCGTCCCCGCCCCTGCGGCCCCTGACCGGTACCCGCCTCGTCGAGGCATTGATCGCCGGCTGGCAGCCGCTGCAGCGCCTCGATGCGGACGGCTTCGCCGTGCTGCGCTCACGCGGCATCACCCGGCGAGCCCACAGCATCGTCGCGCTCGAACCGCCCGCTGCCGCAGCGGAGCTCGCCGCCGCCCTCGCACGGGTGGAGTCCCTGGTCGCGATGGCGGGGGAGTCGCCCACGCACCGCATCCTCGAGGGGATCACCCCGCCCGCCCTGGAGACGCTGCTCACCGAGCGCGGCGACGAGGCCGTCGGCGCCACCGAGATCCTCGAGCTGCCGCTGACCGGGACCCTGCCCCGGCCCCATCCGTCGGCAGTGATCTCCACCGGCGCCCTGGACGAGGACTGGTTCGAGGCGGCCTGGCGCCTGGCCCCGCGTGAGGGGGCGCATGCCCGCGAGACGATGCACGACATCCTCGCCGGCACGCCCGCGATCCAGGTCCGTCTCCCCGCCGGTGAGCGGGCGGACGCCGCCGTCGGCCGCGCCGCCCTGGTCACCGGGGGCAAGGAGACCCTGGCGGTGCTGAACATGATCGCGGTCGATCCGGCAGAGCGCCGTCGCGGTCTCGGCCGGGCCCTGTCCACCACTCTGCTCGCCCTTGCCGCCGTCCAGGGTGCGCACCGCGCCCTGCTCGAGGTCGAGGTCGAGAACACTCCCGCGCGCACCCTCTATCGGAGCCTCGGCTTCCGCCGCATCGGCGGCTACCACTACCGGGTGCACACCGCGCCCGGTTCACCGGCCTAGAATGAGCCCCATGCCTTCGATCGGACGAGATGACGTCGCACGCCTCGCCGACCTCGCACGGATCCAGCTCACCGATGAGGAGATCGACCGCTTCGCCGGCGAGTTCGACTCCATCATGGACGCTGTCGCCTCCGTCTCCGAGGTCGCCTCCGAGGATGTTCCCGCGACGTCCCACCCCATTGCCATGACCAACGTCTTCCGCGAGGACGTCGTCGAGCCCACGCTGACCCAGGAGCAGGCGCTCGCCAGCGCTCCTGAGGCGCAGGACGGCCGCTTCGCCGTCCCGCAGATCCTGGGCGAGGAGTGAAAGGAGCGTGAACCCACCGATGAATGAAGTCATCCGCACCAGCGCTGCGGCCCAGGCCGCCGCGCTCGCCGCCGGTGAGATCTCCTCCGAGGAGCTCACCCGCGCCCACCTGGACCGCATCGCCGCCGTCGACGGCGATCTGAACGCCTTCCTCCACGTCAACACCGACGAGGCGCTCGCAGCCGCGAAGGACGTCGACTCCCGTCGCGCCGCCGGCGAAGAGCTGCACGGTCTCGCCGGGGTGCCCATCGCCGTCAAGGACGTCGTGGTCACCGAGGGCCAGCCCACCACCGCGGGCTCGAAGATGCTCGAAGGATGGATCCCTCCGTATGACGCGACCCTGGTCGAGAAGCTGCGGGCTGCTGGGCTCCCTCTGCTCGGCAAGACCAACATGGACGAATTCGCGATGGGCTCCTCGACCGAGTCCAGCGCCTACGGCCCCACCCGCAACCCCTGGGACCGCGACCGGATCCCCGGCGGTTCGGGCGGCGGCTCCGCCGCGGCGGTCGGCGCCTACGAGGCCCCGCTCGCGATCGGCACCGACACCGGCGGCTCGATCCGTCAGCCCGGGGCCGTCACCGGCACCGTCGGCGTGAAGCCGACCTACGGTTCGGTCTCCCGGTACGGGCTGATCGCCATGGCCAGCTCCTTGGACCAGGCCGGACCGGTCACCCGCACCGTCGAGGACTCCGCGATGCTGCACGAGCTCATCGCCGGCCACGACCCGCACGACTCGACCTCCCTCACCGACCCCGTCGGAGACTTCACCAGGGCCGCGCGCGCCCAGGACGTCAAGGGTCTGCGCGTGGGCGTCATCGAGGAGCTCGAGGGCGAGGGCTTCGCCCCAGAGGTCCGTGCCCGTTTCACCGAATCGCTCGCGCAGCTCGAGCGGGCCGGCGCCGAGATCGTGCGCATCTCCTGCCCGAACTTCCGCTATGCGCTGGGCGCCTACTACCTGATCATGCCGTCGGAGGCCTCGAGCAACCTCGCGAAGTTCGACGGCATGCGCTTCGGCCTGCGGGTCGTACCGGAGGATCATCCGACCGCCGAGAATGTCATGAAGGCCACCCGCGGCGCGGGCTTCGGTGACGAGGTCAAGCGACGCATCCTGCTGGGCACCTACGCCCTCTCGGCCGGCTACTACGACGCCTACTACGGCAGCGCCCAGAAGGTGCGCACCCTGGTGCAGCGCGACTTCTCCGCCGCTTTCGAGCAGGTCGACGTGCTCGCCTCGCCGACCGCGCCGACGGTCGCGTTCCGTCTCGGTGAGCAGGTCGACGACCCCACCACGATGTACATGAACGACATCGCCACCATCCCCGCCAACCTGGCGGGAGTCCCGGGCATCTCCCTGCCCAGCGGCCTGGCCGAGGACGGTCTGCCCGCCGGCATCCAGTTCCTCGCCCCGGCCCGGGCCGACGAGCGGCTGTACCAGGTCGGCGGTGCCCTGGAGGCACTGCTCGAGGACGCTTGGGGCAGTCCGCTGCTGACCAGGGCCCCCGAGCTCAACGGAGGAGCGAACTGATGAGTACCGAGACCATCGATCTCGTCGACTACGACGATGCCATCGCCCGCTTCGATCCCGTGCTCGGCATCGAGGTCCATGTCGAGCTCGGCACCGCCACCAAGATGTTCGACGGCGCGCCGAACATCTTCGCCGCGGAGCCGAACACCGCGATCACCCCGACCTCCCTGGGC
Source organism: Brachybacterium sp. (assembly GCA_030451965.1). Taxonomy (GTDB): domain Bacteria; phylum Actinomycetota; class Actinomycetes; order Actinomycetales; family Dermabacteraceae; genus Brachybacterium. The sequence goes on from JAKDNE010000165.1 coordinate 4,902, forward strand.
CTGCCCGGCTCGCTGCCGGTGGTCAACGGCACGGCCATCGAATACGCGATCCGGATCGGGCTGGCGCTGAACTGCTCGATCGCCGAGACCTGCCGCTTCGCACGCAAGCAGTACTTCTATCCGGATCTGACCAAGAACTTCCAGACCTCGCAGTACGACGAGCCCATCGCCTTCGAGGGCTGGGTCGACGTCGAGCTGGACGACGGGGAGATCATCCGGGTCGAGATCGAGCGTGCACACATGGAGGAGGACGCCGGCAAGAACACCCATGTCGGCGGCGCCACCGGGCGCATCCATGGTGCGACCCATTCCCAGGTCGATTACAACCGCGCCGGCGTGCCGCTGGTCGAGATCGTCACCAAGCCGATCCCGAACACGAAGGGGCGTGCCCCCGAGGTCGCCGCGGCGTATGTGCGCACCCTGCGCGACATCTTCCGGGCGCTGGATGTCTCCGAGGCGAAGATGGAGCGCGGCAACGTCCGCGCGGACATCAACGTCTCGCTCCGGACCGATGCACAGTCACCCCTGGGCACCCGCACCGAGACCAAGAACGTGAACTCCTTCCGCTCGATCGAACGGACGGTCCGCTACGAGATCTCACGCCAGGCAGGCGTGCTCGATGCCGGGCAGAAGATCGTCCAGGAGACCCGTCACTTCCACGAGGACACCGGCGGCACCTCCTCGGGCCGCCCGAAGTCCGACGCGGAGGACTACCGCTACTTCCCCGAGCCCGATCTGGTGCCGGTGGCACCGAGCCGGGAGTGGGTCGAGGAGATCCGCGAGACGCTGCCGGAGCTGCCCGCCGCCCGTCGCCGCCGGCTGCGTGGCGAGTGGGGCTTCAGCGACCTCGAGATGCGGGACGTCATCAACGCCGACGCCCTCGATCTCATCGAGGCCACCATCGCCGCCGGAGCGAGCGCCCAGAGCGCCCGCAAGTGGTGGATGGGGGAGCTGGCCCGCATCGCGAAGGACCGTGACATGGATCTTGCAGCTCTCACTGCCACTCCGGCCCAGGTCGCCGAGCTGCAGGGCCTGGTGGACGGAAAGCAGATCAACGACAAGATCGCCAAGCAGGTCCTCACCAAGGTCCTCGACGGCCAGGGTGATCCGTCCGCGATCGTCGAGTCCGAAGGCCTCGCGGTCGTCTCCGACGACTCCGTGCTCACCGGTGCCGTGGATCAGGCGATCGCCGACAACCCTGATGTGGTCGCGAAGATCCAGGGCGGCAAGGTGCAGGCCATCGGGGCGCTGATCGGCCCGATCATGAAGGCCACCCGTGGCCAGGCCGACGCCGGCCGTGTGCGCGAGATCATCATGGATAAGCTCGGCGTGAGCTGAGAGCAAGCGGGGGAGGCCCCCTCACTCCAGCGCGTCGGCGGGCCGACCACGGTCGCCCCGCCGTCGCGCTGTCCTGACCGGCCCCGGCAGGCGGTCAGCGGGAGGTGCGGGCGAGGGCGATGAGGACCTCGGTCCCTTCGGGCGAGATGAGCATCGCGTAGCTCGCCGAAGGGTCCTCCGGGTTCGATCCGTCCAGGAAGCGAGACCCCTTCGTGACCTCCTCCGGGGCGAGCCGCTGGGACAGGGACATGCCGTCCTCCGGGACAGTCAGCCCTCGGGATTCCCCGAAGGCCTCCGCGAGCCACTCCTCGACCGTCCCGGCATCGGCGCTGAAGGAGACGCGGAGGCTCCATTCGTCCAACTCCGAGACCACGATCCCCTCGCCGATGGTCAGATCCGCCTCGGGGACCGGCAGCCCGACGGCCTCCAGCGCTTCCTCGGCCGCAGGGGTCTCGTCGGTCATCGGCGTGTCCTCCGTCTCGGGCGGGTCGGTCTCCGTGGTGAGTTCGCAACCGGTGAGCGCGGCGAGGGCCACGACTGCGCCCATCGTCGCGGTCGTCATCGCCGTCCTGCGTCTCATCGTCCGGTGGTCCGCCTCTCCGTGGAGCCGTGGAGCAGGAACTCTCTGGCGAGGCCTGCCCGGTGCAGCTCGGCGAGCTGCTCGTCGGTGATGGTGGGGTTGTACGGTCCGGGAAGACCGATGGGGGTCTCCTTGGTGCCGTCCCAGTTGTACTGGTCACGGTAGTGCAGGGTGGTGTCCATCTCATAGCGCCACTCGGGATGGTCCGCATCCGGGGGTAGGCGGTGACCTGGCCG